>JADGOP010000135.1 GCA_017882935.1 Actinomycetota bacterium | reverse complement strand
GGTGCGGGAGAAGACGGCGACGTCGCCCCAACGGTTGGGGGTGGTGTCGTGGAGGTGGTTGATCTGGTGGGCGATCCACTGCGCCTCGTCGCCCTCGTCGTCGGCGTGGTAGCGGATGATGGCCTGGCCCTCGCCCTGATCGGTCCACAGCTCCTTGGGCTTGCGGCCCATGTTGTTGGCGATGACCGCGTTGGCCGCGTCGAGGATGGTCTGCGTGGACCGGTAGTTCTGCTCGAGCACGAACACGCTGACGTCGGGGAAGGCGTCCTCGAACTCCAGGATGTTGCGGATGTCGGCGCCGCGGAAGTTGTAGATGCTGTTGTGCACCAGCAGCCCGTTGGCCACGTAGGTGTGGGTGCGCGCCACCTCGAGGTCGTAGACCGGCCCGTCGTACTCGTCGACCGTGACCGCCTCGACCTCGACCTCCTCGAAGCCGTCGGCTCCCGGCACGAGCAGGCGCATGCCCGCGTGCAGGTGCGAGAGCGGCAGGAAGTCGTAGGTGGCGGAGCCGATCTGCGCTCGTCGCCGGATGTCGAGGCCCCCGGCGTGCGCGGCCGACCGCGCCAGCGCCACGGCCTCGGGATAGCTGCTGTGGCTGGTCTCGAAGCGGTGGGAACCGGGGAGCCGGCCCGGGCGCACGCTGACCCCTGCCTCGACCAGGCGGGCCGCGATGTCGGCACGGTTCGACGACCACTGCACCCGGTGGTATCCGACGTCGGTGCGACGGTCGCTGAACATCGTGAGGTCGAGCGACGGGCGCCTGCCACCGTTGTCGGGGCGGCCGTGGGGGAAGTCGGGGTGGAGCAGCAGGTCGGACATGAGCTGCTTGGCCCCGACCTCGGTGTCGAGCGCTCCGAACTCGGAGACCGGCAGGCCGTAGGCGTCGGCGAACCGCAGCGTCCGGTGCTCGGCCTCGGCGTCGGAGTCGCACACCCGCAGCAACCAGAGCTTGTCGGCAAGCTCCTGGCCGGTGCGGCCGACCCGGTAGCCCCGGTCGGCGCGCCACAGAAGGTACACGAGGTGGTCACCGGCCGGCAGCGCCGAGCTGCCCAGCACCAGGTGGTGGGGAGTCCCGCGCAGCACCCGGCCACCCGCCCGGACCTCGACGACCGGCCCGGCGTAGTGACCCTCCTTCACGAAGCTCACCTCGCCACGGTGGGTCTGGCCGTCGCCCCCGGCGCCCATGACCGTGGCGCCCACCCCCACCTGCTCGATGGGCACCTCGCCGTCGGGCGTCTGCACGAGCGTCCCCGGCGGCAGGCACTGGTCTGAGTCACCCACGACGAACACGTTGCGGTGGTCGGCGCCGAGGAGGAGGACCAGGTCGTTCTGCACGTGGTTGGTGTCCTGGTACTCGTCGACCAGGATCTGGGTGAAGCGGCGCTGGTACTGGGCGAGCACGTCGGGGTGGCGGCGGAACAGCGAGACGGTGTTCAGCAGCAGGTCGTCGAAGTCCATGGCCCCGGCGCGCTGCAGCCGGGCCTGGTACTCGCGGTAGGCGTCGGCGATGCGGCGCTCGAAGATCTGCGATGCCGAGGCGGCGTAGGCGTCGGCGTCGATGCCCTCGTTCTTGGCGGCGCTGATGGCCGCGTGCACCGAGCGCGGCGGGAACCGCTTGGGGTCGATGTCGAGGTCGCGCAACACGTAGCTGGTGAGCCGCAGCGCGTCGGCCTGGTCGTAGATGGTGAAGCTCGACGGGAAGTCGAGGTGCGACGCCTCGCGCCGCAGGATGCGCACGCACGCCGAGTGGAACGTGGACACCCACATCTTGTGGGCGACGGGCCCCACCAGCTCGGCCACGCGCTCCTTCATCTCGCCGGCGGCCTTGTTGGTGAAGGTGATGGCCAGGATCTCGAAGGGCGAGACGCCCTCGTGACCGATGAGGTGGGCGATGCGCCGGGTCAGCACCCGGGTCTTGCCCGAGCCCGCTCCGGCGATGACCAGGGCCGGACCGACGGTGTGCAGCACCGCTTCGGCCTGCACCGGGTTCAGCCCTTCGAGCAGCGCCTCGAGTCGGTCGGGAGCAGGCTCGGCGGAGGGCGACATCACCCCCAACCCTACCGGCGCCCTCCGACACCCTCGGGCGACTCGGCTCGGGCCCGCGGCCCGCCGGAGGCCCGCGCCGGGTCCCGCGCACCCTGTCTGGCCAGCCCGCGGGCAGGCGCCGGGCACCGACTCCCACGTCCCAGCGGGCACAATCAGAGGTCGTGTCGACTCCTTCGCCCGCCGAGCCCGTGGCCAGCGTGCCGCGACGGCGGCAGGCGATCCGGCGCGCGCTCATGGTGCTGGTGCTGTTCCTGGTGTTCAACTACCTGGTCCTGCCGCAGCTGGCGGGCGCCCGACGGGCCCTCGACGCGCTCTCCGGGGTGAAGCCCTGGCTGCTCGTGCTGGCGCTGGGGCTCGAGATGGGGGCCCTCGTGTCCTACGCCGCGTTCATGCGGGTCACGCTGCCCCCGGGGCAGGTCGCGCGGCCTGCGAGCGACCTCGACGGCCGCGGCGCCGGCGTCGACCCTGACGGGCTCGAGTCGGCCGCGCCCTCGTGGCGCGAGTCGAAGCTGGGCATGTTCACCATGCTGCGCATCCAGCTCTCGACCAAGTCGGTGACCAACCTGGTGCCGGGCGGCACCGCGGCCGGCTCGACGCTCGGCTACCGGCTGCTGGTGGCCGCCGGCGTCGCGGGGCCCGACGCGGCGTTCACCCTCGCCACGGTCGGCCTCGCCTCGGCCGTGGTCCTCAACGTGCTGCTGTGGCTGGCCCTGCTGGTGTCGATCCCCCGCGGTGGCTTCCGTCCCCTCTACGTCACCGCCGCCATCGTGGGCGTCATCGTGCTGTCGCTGTTCGCCGCCCTCGTGGTGCTGCTGATGAAGGGCCGCGAGCCCGCCGAGCGCATCACCCGGAACATCGCCCGCCACATCCCCAAGGTCGAGCCTGACCAGGCGGTGGCGCTGCTGCACCGCATCGCCGACCAGATGCAGGCGCTCGCCGACCGCCCCGACCTGGTGCGCGGCGGCATCGGCTGGGCCACCCTCAACTGGCTGCTCGACGCCGGCTCGCTCTGGGTGTTCCTCGCCGCCTTCGGGGCGCGCGTGCCGCTCGACAGCCTGCTCGTGTCGTTCGGGCTGGCGAACGTGCTGGCCGCCATCCCGCTCACCCCGGGCGGGCTGGGCGTGGTCGAGGCCGTGCTCACCTCGACGCTCGTGGGCTTCGGCGTCGACGCGGCGGTGGCCGCGGTGGGGGTGGTGACCTACCGCCTCGCCGCCTTCTGGCTGCCGATCCCGCTGGGGGCGTTCTCGTACGCGACGCTGCGCTACGGGCCGGTGCCGCTCGCCCAGACGCGCGAGCAGCTCAAGCCCCTGGCACTCGAGGCCTTCTCCGACGGCGGCGCGCTCACGGTCGACTGACGAGGTCGCCGGCGCCCGGGATCAGGTCGCGGGCTCGAGCAGCCGGGAGCGGAAGAGGTCGAGCACCTGGTTCAGCGCGTCTCGCGAGGAGTTGCCCTCGACGTCGACGAGGTCCTCGGTCAGCACCGAGTGCGCCTGCTTGCGGAAGCCGTCGGGGTTGCCGGGCGACGAGTCGAGCTCGACGGCCACGAAGCCGCTGCCGAACTCCTCGCGCATGCGGTCGAAGCGCTCCTTGGGGACCAGCGAGTCGCCCGTGAAGCGCAGGCCGAGCAGGCAGATGCCCTCGTCCTGCATGCGGGCCCGGGCCTTCTGGATGTCGGCGTCGCTGATGCCGAGGTCGCGCTTGCCCTTGCGCCCGATCGCGAACGGCAGGGACGGCTGTGAGAGCACCGGGGCCACGACCGACGGGTCGACCATCATCGCCAGCGCGAACCCACCGGTGAAGCACATGCCCACCGCGCCGACGCCCGGGCCGCCGCAGGCCGCGTGCTCGTGGCGAGCCAGCGCCCGCAGCCACACCGTCACCGGCGAGGCCTGCCCGCGGGCGAGCACCGTGAACTCGCGCGACACGCACCCCTTGCTGATGGACTTCAGCGCGTACGGCACGCTGATGTCCTTGCCCGGCTCGCCGAACAGCTGCGGCAGCACCACGGTGCACCCCAGGTCGACGACGCGCTCGGCGAACTCGAGGACCTTCGGCGTGATGCCGGGGATCTCGGCCATGACGATGACGGCGGGACCACTTCCCTTGCGGAACACCGTGTGGGTGATGCCGTCGTGGGTGAAGGTGTCCTCGCTGAATCCGGCGATGCCCGTGGTCATGAGCCGGAAAGCTACCGGCTGAGGCGCTCGAGGATCGGGAGGACCTCGTCGGCGGGCACCGGGCGGGCGAAGTGGTAGCCCTGCGCGCTGTCGCAGCCGAGCTCACGCAGCAGGCGCTCCTGCTCGGCCGTCTCCACGCCCTCGGCCACCACGTCGAGCCCCAGCGACCGCCCGAGCTGCACCACCGCGCGCACGATGGCCTCGTCCTCGCTGCGGTGGCCGAGGCCCGCCACGAACGAGCGGTCCACCTTGATCCCCTGCAACGGGAAGCGGCGCAGGTAGGTCAGTGACGCGTAGCCGGTGCCGAAGTCGTCGAGCACGAGCCGCGCGCCCGACGCGTGGAGCGACTTGATGGCGTCGCGGCTGAGCGGGGAGTCGGCCATGAGGATCGACTCGGTCAGCTCCAGCATCACCCGGCTGGGCTCGACGCCCCAGCGCTCGATCGAGGCCCGCACCTCGTCGACGTAGCCGGGCTCGTCGAGCTGGCGGGCCGACACGTTCACGTGCATGAGCAGCCGGGACCAACGGGGATCGGCCGCCGACCACTCGGCGAGCTGACGGAGCGCCTCGTCGGCGACCCACCGCCCGAGCGCCACGATGAGCCCGGTCTCCTCGGCGACGGGGATGAAGTTGCCGGGGCCGAGCAGGCCGCGGGTGGGGTGCGGCCAGCGCACCAGCGCCTCGAGGCCCTCGACGCCGTCCGAGCCGAGTGAGACCAGCGGCTGGTAGTAGAGGGCGAGCTGGTGGTCGTGGATGGCCACCGCGAGCTCCTGGGCCAGCTCGTCACGGTCGCGGGCTGCGCGGCGGATGCTCTCGTGGAAGACCTCGCGGCGCGCCCGACCACTGGCCTTCGCGCGGTACATGGCCACGTCCGCGTCGCGTACCAGGGCCTCGGGGTGGTCGGCGCTCGGCGTCGAGAACGCCACGCCGATGCTCGTGGTGATGTGGACCAGGTCGTCGGCGATGGCGATGGGCGTGCCTTCCACGGCGAGGGCGACGCGGTCGGCGACCTCGAGGGCGTCCTGCTCGCTGCGCAGGTCGTCGCACAGCACCACGAACTCGTCGCCGCCGAACCTCGACACGGTGTCGGTGGGGTCGACGACCGCGGTGATGCGGCGCGCCACCTCCTGCAGCAGCCGGTCGCCGTGCTGGTGACCGAAGCGGTCGTTCACGTCCTTGAAGTGGTCGAGGTCGCAGAACAGCACGGCCACGAGCGTGCCGTGGGCGCGCGCCCGGACGAGGGCCTGCTCGAGCCGGTCGAGCAGCGCCACGCGGTTCGCCGCGCCCGTGAGGGGGTCGTGGGTGGCCTGGTGCGAGAGCTCGGCCACGTCGGTGGCCCGTTCGATGGCCACCTCCGCCAGCGCGGCGCACGCCTGGTCGAGGTCGGCGTCGGTGAGCCCCAGCGGGTCGGGGTCGAGGTCGAAGGTGGCGATGGCCCCGACGGCCCTGCCGCTCTGCGAGGAGAGCACGGGGACGGCCGACATGGTGTGGATGCCGAGCTCCGCGAGCTGCTCGGCGAACTCCACGAACAGGCCCTCGTCGCCCGCGACCCCGATGGTGACCGGTCGACGGGTGCGGACGGCCTCCGCGATGGGGCTGTCGTCGTCGACGGAGTGGTCGTCGAGGCGCATCCGGTTGGCCTCGTCGAGGTGGGGTGCCGCGGCGAGCGTCAGCGCCGAGCCGCTGCTGTCGACCAGGAACACCGCGGCGCGCAGGGTGTCGTCGCCGCCCTCGCGCAGGCGCGCGACGGCCTCGAGCGCCTCGCCGAGCGGTGCCCCGGTGGCGATCAGCTCCAGCACCTCCCGCTGTCCGGCACTGAACCGCTGGGCGCGACGTCGTGCGAGCGCGGCCAGCATCGCCTCGCCCACGCGCACCAGCTGCTCGACCGGCTCTGCGGCGCCCTCGTAGCGCCTGCGGCGCCACGCCAGGCCGATGAGCCCGGCCGGTCGGTCCCGCGGCCCCACCATCACCCAGGCGAACGACGTGTCGCCGAGGCCCTCCATCATCGTCCGCTCGCGGGCCGCGGAGGCGGGCAGGTCGTCGACGGAGCGGCAGAGCATCGAGGGTTGGTCGGCGAGCAGCCGGTGCGCGATGGGGAAGGTGTCCATGCGCGTGCGGCCGCTGGCCGCCCGGCGGGGACCGGCGGCCGGGGCCCGCCAGTCATGGCGCAGCTCGAGCACGCCGGGGACCCGGAACTCGCCCACCCACGCCACGTCGGCGTCGAGGAAGCGGGCCAGGTCGCCGAGGCACGACACGACGACGTCGTCGAGCCCGTCGGCCGACGACCCCAGCAGCCGGGCCGCGCTGTTCGAGAGCAGCGCGTCGTAGGCGACCCGGATTGCGGCGGCCTCCTCCGCGACGCGCTGGGCGGTGATCTCGACCGAGGTCGACACAACGCTCACCGGACGGTCGATCCCCGCCTCCAACAGGCGTGTGGTGATGCTGAGCCA
>JADGOP010000134.1 GCA_017882935.1 Actinomycetota bacterium | reverse complement strand
TTGAGGAGGCGGTTGTAGACCTCGGAGCTCGGATCGAAGAAGCCGGGGCCCTGGGCGAGGGGGGCGAGCGGCGGCGTGGACAGCGCGTTGACCATGGCGTGGCAGGCTAGCGGCGCCCGGGAGCACTTCCGGCCGGCGTAGCCCAATTGGCAGAGGCACATGGTTTAGGTCCATGCCAGTGAGGGTTCGACTCCCTCCGCCGGCACCCCCGCCTCCTCCAACTTTCGGGGACGGAAATGTGCGTCAGGACCACATATCCGTCCCCAGAACGCGGAGGAACGCCGGTTCCGGACGTAGCGTGCGCGGTCGTGAACGTCCACGACCTGCCCACGCCCGCGCTGGTGGTCGACGCCGAGGCGTTCGAGCACAACCTGGCGGCCATGGCAGCCGTGCGACCCGGCACTGCGCTCCGTCCGCACGTGAAGGCCTTCAAGTCCACCGCGCTGGCCGGGGAGCTCGCCGCTGCCGGGCACCCGTCGTTCTGCGGGGCGACGGCACGCGAGCTGGTCGGCATGGCCCGGGCCGGGCTCGGCGCCGACCTGCTGCTCGCCAACGAGCTGCTCGACCTGAACCGCCTCGCGGCCCTCGCCGAGCTCGCCACGCTGGGGGCGCGGGTCACGGTGGCCGTCGACTCCGACGAGACCGTCGCAGCGGCCGCGCAGGCCGGCATCGGCGAGGTGCTCATCGACGTCGAGGTCGGCCTCCCCCGCGGTGGCTGCCCACCGGCCGACGCGGCCCGCCTCGCCGAGCAGGCCCGCCGGGCCGGCCTCGCGGTGCGGGGTGTCATGGGCTACGAGGGTCACCTCATGATGGAGCCCGACGAGACCAAGGCGGAGAAGGTCGCCGCCTCGATGCGGCTGCTCACCGAGGCCCACGCCGAGGTCGGCGGCGACGTCATCTCCGGAGGCGGCACGGGCACCTACGCCGTGAACACCTGGGTCACCGAGCTGCAGGCCGGCTCGTACACCCTGATGGACACGCAGTACGGGCTGCTCGACACGCCGTTCCGACAGGCGCTGTCGGTGCTGGCCACGGTGCTGACGGCCAGCCCCAAGGGGTGGCTCGTGGCCGACGCGGGGCTGAAGGCCATGTCGCTCGACCACGGCGATCCGACGGTGGTGGGCGGCGACGTCTGGTTCTGCTCCGACGAGCACACCACGTTCGCCCCGAGCGCGGGCACCCCCGCACCCCGGATCGGCGACCGCGTCCGCATCCACCCCTCGCACGTCGACCCGACGGTGGCGCTCCACCCCGTCCTCCACGTGGTCCGCGGCGACGAGGTCATCGAGCGCTGGCCGGTCGACCTGCGGGGATGGTGACCCGGGCCACGCGCCCGTGTTTGCCGTAGTTCCCCCCAGAAGTGCCCGTTTTCCGGGGCTTCCCACAGAACATTTGCGGTTGGAGGGTCAGGGGAGCTGCGCTGCGAGGGCGCGGAAGGCGCGGCCGCGGTGGCTGATGGCCTGCTTCTCGGGCAGGGTCAGCTCGGCGAAGGTGCGGCCGCCGGCGCCGTCGGGCACGAACACCGGGTCGTAGCCGAAGCCACCGTCGCCCGACCGAGCCGGCGCGATGGTGCCGTCGACCGTGCCTTCGGCAACCAGCTCACGACCGTCGGGCCAGCGCAGCAGCGCGACGGTGCGGAACCGTGCCCGGCGGTCGGCGGGATCGGGTCGACCCGCCAGCTCGGCGAGCAGCTTGGCCACGTTGCGCACCGCGTCGCCGTCGTCGCCCGCGTAGCGCGCCGAGCGCACGCCCGGTGCGCCACCGAGCGCCTCGACCTCGAGCCCGGTGTCGTCGGCCACCGCCGGCAGGCCCGTGGCCGTGGTCAGCGAGACGGCCTTCAGCCGGGCGTTGCCCACGAGCGTGGGGGCGTCCTCGACCACGTCGGGCACGTCGGCCGGGCGCGGCACCAGCTCGACCCGCTCGCCGAGCAGGCCCTCGATCTCGACCACCTTGCCGGGGTTGGCCGTGGCCAGCACCAGCCGGAGGCGCGGCTGCGAGTCGTCCGCCGCCGCGCTCACGACGGGCGCGGCTCCGGCGGGACCGCGACGACCGTGCGCTGCAGGTCGATGATTCGGCCGATGCCCGACTGGGCGAGGCCCAACAGGTCGTCGAGCTCGGAGCGGCTGAAGGGCAGGCCCTCGGCCGTGCCCTGCACCTCGACGAAGCGGCCCGCCCCGGTCATGACCACGTTCATGTCGACCTCGGCACGCGAGTCCTCGACGTAGGGCAGGTCGAGGAGCGGGACACCGTCGATGATGCCCACGGAGATGGCGCCGCAGAAGTCGGTGAGGGGGTGGCTGGCGATGCGCTTGGCCTGCACCAGGCGGCTGAGCGCGTCGTGCAGCGCCAGGTAGCCACCGCAGATCGACGCCGTGCGCGTGCCGCCGTCGGCCTGCAGCACGTCGCAGTCGACGATGACCTGACGCTCACCGAGCAGCCCCATGTCGCAGACCGAGCGCAGCGACCGGCCGATGAGCCGCTGGATCTCCTGGGTGCGGCCCGACGGCTTGCCGTCCTTCACCTCGCGCCGGATGCGCTCGGGGGACGCGCCGGGCAGCATCGAGTACTCGGCGGTGACCCAGCCCTTGCCCTTGCCACGCATCCAGCGGGGCACGTCCTCGTCGATGGAGGCCGTGCACAGCACCCGGGTGCCCCCGAAGCTCACCAGCACCGACCCCGCCGGGGCGTCGGTGTAGTCGCGCTCGAACGTGATGGGGCGGAGGTCGTCGGGCTGGCGGCCGTCGTGGCGCATGGCGGGGCTCCTGGTGCGGGTAGGGGGCGACCCGGAGTCTCACACGGCCGTCAGGCCGCGGGGGAACCCGACGGGGACGGGGCCCACGTCACGCCTTCGGCGTCGGCCAGCTCGGGCCCGAACAGGCGCCCGCCAAGCTCCCGGAACCACGCCACGTCGCCCGAGGACAGGAAGCGGTGCCTCGCCGGGCGACCCGCGCCCCGCCTGGCCACCGCAGGGAGCTCCGCGGCCGAGGGATGGCCGTCGAACACCGCGCGCACCGCGAACGCGGTCTCGTCGGCCGACGACACCAGCACCACCTCGCGACCGAGCACGTCGGCCAACGTGCGGGCCAGGTAGGGGTAGTGCGTGCACCCGAGCAGGAGGGTGTCGACGCCCGCGTCGATGACCGGGGCCAGCAGCCGCTCGGCGAGCACGTGTACCTGGTCGGTGTCGGTCTCGCCGCGCTCGACGAACTCCACGAACCCGGGGCAGGCCGCGCACGTGAGCTTCACCGCCGCGCCCGTGGCCTCGACCGCCCGCTGGTAGGCACCCGACGAGATGGTGCCCACGGTCCCGATGACCCCGACCCGACCGGACGTGGTGGCCGACACGAGGGCCCGCACGCCGGGGTCGATGACGCCCAGCACAGGAACGTCGGTGGCGGCGCGCAGCTCGTGGAAGGCCGCTGCCTCGGCCGTGTTGCAGGCCACGATCACCATCTTAACGTCGTGCTCGTCCACCAGGAAGCGGGTGATCTGGTGGGCGAAGCCGCGGACCTCGGCGCGGGGCCGGGGCCCGTACGGGTAGCGGCCGCTGTCGCCGACGTACACCAGGTCCTCGTCGGGCAGCAGGTCGATGACGGCCCGGGCCACGGTGAGGCCGCCGAAGCCACTGTCGAACATGCCGATCGGCCGGTCGTCGGACACCGGCCGACCCTACCTGTCACCCACAGCCACCCCCCGGACCGCCCGTCAAGGACGCGTGAGAAAGGAACTCGTCAGCGTCAAGCCCGCGTCAAGCCCCATTCCCACCGGAAGCAGCAGCCCGTACAACGGCCACATGGCCCTATCCGAGCTCGATGACGCCGTTCAGGATCGACCTTGCTTCGGCTGCGCCAGAAACGTCCCGCCGGACCGCCGGTGGGACGAGTCGAGCGGTTCCCTGAGGAGGATCTGATGCAAGACGTGATCTTCGTAGCCGTGATGATCGCCTTCTTCGGCCTGTGCGTGCTGTTGGTGCGGGCCTGCGACTGGATCATCGGTTCCGACGAGCAGGCCATGGCCGGCTCCGGCGGGGGGACGTCGCCCGACGCCTCCGACGAGCCCGAGGACGAGGAAGAGGCGGTGGCCGCATGAGCTACGACAACGCCGTCGGTCTCGTGCTGGCCGTCCTCGTCACCGCGTACCTGGTGTACGCGCTGATCTTCCCGGAGAAGCTCTGATGACCACCCAGGGCTGGCTCCAGCTCCTCTTCCTCCTGGCGCTCCTCGCGGTGTCCACCCCGCTCATCGGCGCGTACATGGCCAAGGTCTACGGCGGCGGCAAGGCCCCCGGCGACAAGTTCTTCAACCCCATCGAGCGGGTCATCTACAAGCTCTCGGGCGTCAACCCCGACCGGGAGCAGCGCTGGACGAGCTACGCACTCTCGCTGCTCGGCTTCAGCCTGGCCTCGCTGCTGATCCTCTACGCGCAGATGCGGCTGCAGGGTCACCTGCCGGGCAACCCCAACAAGTTCACGGGCGTGCCGGCGGCGCTGTCGTTCAACACCGCCGTCAGCTTCCTCACCAACACCAACTGGCAGAACTACTCGGGCGAGAGCACCATGTCGATGCTCACGCAGATGGGCGGCCTGGCCTTCCACAACTTCGTGTCGGCTGCTGCCGGCGCGGCGGTGGCCATCGCCCTCATCCGGGGCCTCGTCCGGCGCCGCTCCACCACCATCGGCAACTTCTGGGTCGACCTGGTGCGCACCTGCCTGCGGGTGCTGCTGCCCTTCGCGTTCCTCGTGACGCTGATCCTCATCAGCCAGGGCGCCATCCAGAACTTCCACGCCAACAAGACGGTCACCACCGTCACGGGACAGCAGCAGACCATCACTGGCGGCCCGATCGCCTCCCAGGAGGCCATCAAGGAGGTCGGCGAGAACGGCGGTGGGCCCTACAACGCCAACTCGATCCACCCCTTCGAGAACCCCAACGGCATCACCAACATCATCGAGATCTGGGGCCTCCTGGCGATCCCGTTCGCCTTCACCTACACCTTTGGCAAGCTCGCCGGCGACAAGAAGCAGGGCTGGGTGGTCTTCGCGGCCATGATGGCCCTCTTCCTGCTCACCACCTTGATCATCATGCCGATCGAGGCCCGGGGCAGCCCGAAGCTCACGGCCGTCGGCGTCACCCAGACGGTCACGGCCAACCAGGCCGGTGGCAACGGCGAGGGCAAGGACACCCGGTTCGGCCCGATCGAGTGCGGCCTGTTCGCCTCGGCCACCACCCACACGTCCACTGGTGCGGTCAACTGTGCCCACGACAGCCTCCTCCCCCTGGCCGGGGCGGTGCCGCTGACCAACATGATGTTCGGCGAGGTCAGCCCCGGCGGAACCGGGTCGGGCATGTACGGCATGTTGATCATCGCCCTGCTGAGCGTCTTCATCGCCGGCCTCATGGTCGGACGGACACCGGAGTACCTCGGCAAGAAGATCCAGGCCAACGAGATGAAGCTCGTGGTGCTCTACATCCTGGCCGTGCCCCTGGTCATCCTGGCCTTCACGAGCGTGGCGGTGGTGCTGCCCAGCGCCGTCGGCCGCCTCGGGAACTCGGGCCCACACGGCCTGTCCGAGATGGTCTACGCCTACACCTCGTCGTCGAACAACAACGGCTCGGCCTTCGGCGCCCTGGGCGGCAACACCAACTGGTTCAACACCACGCTGGCGCTCTGCATGCTGGTGGGCCGCTTCTTCCTGATGATCCCCGTGCTGGCGATCGCCGGGTCGCTCGGTCGCAAGCAGCGGGTGCCCGTCTCGGCTGGCACCTTCCCCACCGGCACCCCGCTGTTCGCCGCGCTGTTGGTCGGCGTCGTGCTGATCGTCGGTGCCCTGACCTACTTCCCGGTCCTCTCGTTGGGGCCGATCGTCGAGCACCTCGTCGGAAAGTTCTAGGAGACCGCGATGAGCATCGTCACCGACACCAGTCCCGAGCCGGCACTCCCTGCCGAGGAGCACCACGAGGACGGCATGCACTCGAAGCGGGGCGCCGCCTCGCTATTCGACCCCGCCATCATGAAGCGGGCCGTCGTCGACGCCTTCATCAAGCTCGACCCGCGCACCATGGCCCGCAACCCGGTCATGTTCGTGGTGGAGCTCGGCAGCGTCCTCACCACCTTCCTGGCCATCCGCGACACCGACGGCTTCGCCGCCCTCGTCGCGGTGTGGCTCTGGTTCACGGTGCTGTTCGCCAACTTCGCCGAAGCCGTGGCCGAGGGCCGCGGCAAGGCGCAGGCCGAAACCCTCCGCAAGACCCGGGCCGACACCGTGGCCATGGTCCGCCAAGCAGACGGCTCGCTGAAGGAGACCCCCTCACCGGAGCTCCAGGTGGGCGACCTCTGCGTGGTCGTCGCCGGTGAGCTGATCCCCGGCGACGGCGACATCGTCGAGGGCATCGCCTCGGTCGACGAGTCGGCCATCACCGGCGAGTCGGCTCCGGTCATCCGCGAGTCCGGTGGTGACCGCAGCTCGGTCACCGGCGGCACCCGGGTGCTGTCCGACCAGATCGTGGTGAAGATCACGTCGAAGCCCGGCGAGACCTTCCTCGACCGCATGATCGCCCTGGTCGAGGGCGCCTCCCGGCAGAAGACCCCCAACGAGATCGCCCTCAACATCCTGCTGGCAGGCCTCACCATCATCTTCCTGCTCGCCGTGGTCACCCTGCAGCCGTTCGCCATCTACTCGAACGCCGAG
>JADGOP010000133.1 GCA_017882935.1 Actinomycetota bacterium | reverse complement strand
TGCGGCTGCAATCGGGCGGTGCGACAGGCAGGAGCCGATGCGACCGGAGCATCACCTTCCTAGGAACTCTGAGGCATCTTCAGCTGCTCTCAGTGCTGCCCGTGACCTGGCTCTCGTCACCGGACGGCTGATCCTTTGGACCTACCAGCCCGCAACGCAGGCGCTGTGGTGGTCAGATGACCCCGGCGACACGCTCAAGCTCCTCCCCACCGCGGACGAGCTCGATGTGGGGCGCTGGCTCCTGCGGCCCCTCCTCGACGCCACCGACGCGCTCGAGACGTGGAGCAGCTACGAGTGCGACCGGGTCATCGCCGACAGCGACGGCAACGACGCCACCCTCGTGGTGCGGGCCCGGTCGGTCGTCGAGCCCGACGGCACCCTGGCGATCGGAGGGGTCGTGGCCGACATGACCGAGCGCCGCCTGGCGGAGTCGGCGCTGCGCGAGCTGGCCGACCGCTATCGGCTGCTCATCGACCTCATCCCCGATGCCATCGTCGTGCACCAGCGCGGCATCATCCGCTACGTCAACCCGGCCGGCAACCACCTCATGCGCCTCGACGACCCCGAGCGCCTCGTCGGGCAGCCCATCGTCGACTTCGTCCACCCCGACTCGGTGGCCGACATGCTCGCCCGCATCACCGCTCTCGACGAGCCCGGCGTGACCTCGTCGCCCGCCGAGATGCGCCTGCTGCGCGACGACGGCACCAGTTTCATGTGCGAGTCCACCAGCGTGCGCACCACGTGGGCCGGGCAGCCCGCCTTCCAGGTCATCCTCCGCGACCTCACCGAGCGCGACGCCCTGCAGAAGCAGTTCGCGGCCGTCGTCGCCGCGCTCGACGAGGGCGTCATCGTGATCGACGACCGCGGCGAGGTGTCGGTGGTCAACCGCTCGGCCCGGCGCCTCCTCGGCCACGCCGCCGACGGCGTGCGCACCGGCCGCGAGCTCGTCGAGCGGCTCAGCATCACCGATGCCGACGGCTTCCCACTCGACCTCACCACCCATCCCGTGTCCCACATCCTCCGCGACGGGCAGCCCCAGAAGAGCGTGGTGCTCGGCGTCGAGGTCGACGGGCTCGGTCGCCGCTGGTTCTCCGCCAACTTCCCGCCGCTCTTCTCGGCCGACGACGCCCGCCCCCGCGCCATGGTGTGCTCCTTCAGCGACGTCACCAGCGAGCGCGAGGCCGAGGCGGCCCTCAGCTACCAGGCCACCCACGACCCGCTCACCCGGCTGCCCAACCGCGTCAGCCTGCTCAACCACCTCCGCAACCAGGTCGAGGCCGGCATCGGTCGCCTGGCGGTGCTGTTCATCGACCTCGACCGCTTCAAGCTGGTCAACGACTCGGTCGGGCACATGGACGCCGACCAGGTCCTCCGCATCGTGGCCTCCCGGCTGCTGGGCGCCTGCCGCGGCAGCGAGTTCGTGGGCCGGCTCGCCGGCGACGAGTTCGTGGTCGTGCTGCGCGACTTCGAGCACCCCGACGACGCCCACGGGTTCGCCGAGCGCCTCGCCAACCGCGTGTCCGAGCCCATCGTCCTCGACTCGGGCCGCGAGGTGCTGGTGACCGCCAGCATCGGTGTCGCCGTGGCCTCGCCCGGCGGCGAGGACCTCGACGTCGAAGACCTCGTGCAGCGCTCCGACGCCGCCATGTACCAGGCCAAGCAAGCCGGCAGGAACCGCGTCGAGCGCTACCACCGCGCCCTCCACGAGAAGGCCCTCCACCGCATGATGCTGCGGGAGCGCCTGCAGGAGGCCATCAACGACGACGCCCTCGGCGTGGCCTACCAACCGGTGGTCGACCTCGCCACGGGCACCGTGCTGGGGTTCGAGGCCCTGGCCCGCTGGACGCTCGAGGCCGAGGGGCCGGTGCCCCCGAGCGTGTTCGTGCCGATCGCCGAGGAAGACGGCCTCATCGTGGAGCTCGGCAAGCAGGTGCTCCGGCGGGCGTGCACCGACTTCGCCCGCTGGCGCGCCGGGCGGCCCGACGCCGACGACCTCACCCTGGCCGTCAACATCTCCACCCGCCAGCTCGGCTCCGAGCTGCTCATCGACGCCGTGGTCGAGTCGCTCCAGCTGAGCGGCCTGGCCGGCCGCGACCTCTGGCTCGAGGTCACCGAGTCGGTGCTGGCCGCCCACGAGCCCACCGCTCGCCGGGTGCTCGACGGCCTCAGGTCGCTCGGCGTGCGCCTGGCGGTCGATGACTTCGGCACCGGCCACTCGTCGCTGCTGTCCCTGCAGCGCTACCCCGTCGAGATGCTCAAGATCGACCGCTCCTTCGTCGCCGGCCTCGGCCGCGACACCGGCTCCGAGGCCATCGTGGCCGCGGTGGTGGGCCTCGCCAGCTCGCTGGGGCTCTCGGCCGTGGCCGAGGGCGTCGAGACCGAGGCCCAGCGCAACCGCCTGTGCGAGATGGGCTGCCCGCTCGGCCAGGGCTACCTGTTCGGCCGTCCGGGCTCGCTCGACGGCGTCGCAGCCGACTCCTGACCCCCCGCACCTGAGCCCCGGCCGAGCCTGCGGCGCCCTGCCGCGCGCCCCGCCACGATCCGGTCGGCCGCGGCGGCTGCGGCGTGTCACCCGCCGTTCACCCCGCATCGTGGTTCCCGACCCCGAATCGTCATCCCGACGCCCCGTAGACGCCAGCCCCGGAACGTGCGATCATTGCGGGCGAGACCCGCGTGGCGGCTACCGCCAGCGGGACCCTCTGTGGCGGGTGGCATCAGCCGTCGTCTGGGAGATCGGCCAGGGAGGTCCGATGTCGGACGGTCTTAAGGCACGGCTCGTGGCCCTCCTCTTGCTTGCCGCCCTGTCGACCAGCTGTGACTGGGTCCAGTTCCGGGCAGGCCCGGGGCACCTCGGCGCGACCTCCGACGGCGCCGCCCTCGCCAACGCCAGCGGCCTCGTCCGGCAGTGGGCGGCCACGACGGGCGGGCCGGTCGCCTCCTCGCCGGCCCGCGCGGCCGGCCTGGTCTACGTGGGCTCCGACGACCACAAGCTGTATGCGGTGAACGCCGCCACGGGAGTCCCGTCGTGGACGGCCACCACCGGCGGCGCCGTTCGCTCGTCCCCGGCAGTCGACGGGTCGACGGTCTACGTGGGCTCCGACGACCACAAGCTGCACGCGTTCGATGCCGCCACCGGGAGCCCCGTCTGGTCGGTGACCGTCGACGCGGCGTTCGGGGGGCTCGGGTCGACCCCCACCACCTCGGGCGGCGTCGTCTACGTCACCAGCACCCTCGGGGTCCATGCCTTCCGGGAGAGCGACGGCAGCACGGTGTGGGCCACCCCCGCGCCCGCGACCGCAGCCTCGTCGCCCACGATCGTCGGCGGCTTCGTCTACGTCGACTCCTACGCCGACTCCCGGGTCACGGCCTACCGGACCGACACGGGTGCCGTCGCCTGGAGCCGCACCGCGCCGGGGACCCCCGTCCCGGCATCGTGCGTCGCGGCGAGCCCCACACCGGCAGTCAATGGCAGCGCCGTCTACGCCACGCTGTGCCCCACCAGTGGCGGCACCGGTGCCTCGCTGTTCGCGTTCGATCCCGCCACGGGCGCGCCGCGGTGGTCGAGCGGCACCGCAGTCGCGCTCTCCACCTCGCCGGCGGTCGCCAACGGCACCGTGTTCGCAGGCTCCGGCTCGGCCAACCGCCTCGAGGCCCACGACGCCGCCTCGGGAACGCTGACGTGGAGCGCCACCACGGGAGGCCCTGTCGAGTCGGCGCCGGCGGTCGGCAACGGCGTCGTCTACGTGGGTTCCGACGACCAGAAGCTCTCGGCCTACGACGCCAACGGCGTGACGGGCTGCAGTGGGACGCCGCTCGTGTGCACGAGCCTCTGGTCGGCCTCCACCGGTGGCGCGGTGCGCTCCTCCCCCGCCGTCAACGGCACGTCCGTGTACGTGGGCTCCGATGCCGGCACGCTCTCGGCGTACGGGCTGCCCCAGATCGGCTTCGGCAAGAGCACCCTCGCGGGCACCTCGTCGACCGACCCGACCGCCATCCGGTTCGGCCCCGACGGGCGCCTGTACGTGGCCGAGTTCGACGGGCTCATCAAGGCGTACACGATCGCCCGCAACGGCCCCAACAACTACGCCGTGACCGCCACCGAGACCATCCCACTCGTCCAGCAGATCCCCAACCATGACGACGACGGCACCCTCAACACGTCGGTGACCACCCGCCTCGTCACCGGCCTGCTGGTCACCGGGTCGGCGTCGAGCCCCGTCCTGTACGTGACGTCGAGCGACCCGCGCATCGGTGGCGGTGTCGACGGCACGCCCACCCCCCTCGACACCAACTCGGGCGTGGTCTCGCGCCTCACCAGCGTCGGCGGCGTGTGGCAGCGGCGCGACCTGGTGCGCGGCCTCCCGCGCTCCGAGGAGAACCATGCCACCAACACCATGGTCCTCGACCAGTCGACCAACACCCTCTACGTCGCCCAGGCGGGCAACACCAACATGGGCGCGCCGTCGCACAACTTCAACGGCCTGCCCGAGTACGCCTACTCCGGGGCCATCCTCACCGTCGACCTCAACGCCATCGGCAACAGCACCTACGACCTGCCCACGCTCGTCGACGAGAACCACCCCACGCTCACGGGCCCCTTCGGCGGCGACTTCGGGCGGCACCAGGCGAAGATCACCCCCGGCAGCCCGGTGCAGGTGTACTCACCGGGCTACCGCAACCCCTACGCCATGACCCGGAGCCAGCTCGGAAAGCTCTACGTCGTCGACAACGGCTCGAACGCCGGCTGGGGTGACATCCCCGTCGGGGCCGGGTCCGGCGGCACCTGCACCAACGCCGTCAACGAGCCGGGGGCCAGCCAGAACGACTCGCTGCACCTCGTCACCGGGCCCGGCTACTACGGCGGCCACGCGAACCCGACCCGCGGGAACCTCGCCAACACCTTCAACACCACCAACCCGCAGTCCCCCGCCCTCGTCGCCGATCCCGTCGAGTGCGACTCGAGGGGGCCGGGCAGCAACGGATCGCTCACGAGCTTCAACACCGCCACCACCGGCATTGCGGAATACACCGCGTCCAACTTCGCCAACCAGACGAAGGGCGACCTCCTGGTGTCGAGCTACTACGGGAGCCTCCTGCGCGTCCGGCTCAACAGCACCGGCACCGCGGTCGTGTCGACGCAGACGTTGTTCACCAACGCCGGCACCCACCCGCTCGACGTGATCACGCAGGGCGACAGCGGGGCGTTCCCCGGCACCATCTGGGTCCCCGACTTCGCCACCGGCGCGATCAACGTGTTCGAGCCGAACGACTTCGGCGGCATCGCACCACCCCCGTGCAGCGGCGCCTACAGCATCAGCCTCGACGAGGACCACGACGGCTACTCCAACGCCGACGAGATCGACAACCACACCGACCCCTGCAACGCCGCCGACGCGCCCCACGACTGGAACCGCAACTTCGTCTCCGACCTCAACGACCCCAACGACGACAGCGCCGGGCTCCCCGACACCTCCGACCCGTTCGCGCTCGACCCGGCCGACGGGGTGACCACGCACGTCCCGGTCCTCTACTCGTGGGCCAACGGCGCCCCCTCGAACCCCTGCGCCCCCACGCCGTTCCCGAGCGGGTGCCCCGGCGGCCTCCTCGGCCTCGGCTTCACCGGCCTCATGACCGACGGCGTCACCGACTACAACAAGCTCTTCGACGCCACGAAGATGACCGTGGGCGGCGCGGCCGGGGTCCTCACGGTCGACCAGGTCCCGTCGGGCGACGCCTACGGCGCGAACAACAGCCAACGCTATGCCTTCCAGTGGGGCGTCGACGCCAACCCCGTCGACACCGGCACGTTCACCGCGCACACCCGCATCGTCGGGCCCTTCGCAGGGCTCACCCCCACCGGGTTCCAGTCGATGGGCCTCTCCATCGGGACGGGCGACCAGGACAACTACGCCAAGCTCGTGGTCAGCGCCAACAACGGGTCCCCGGGCATCCAGTTCCTCCAGGAGGTCGGCGGCGCCGACACCGCCCGGCCGGTGGCTCCGGTCACCATGCCCGGGCCCGACTCGATCGACCTCTACCTCACCGTCGACCCCGCCGCCGGGACGGTGCAGCCCTCGTACCGCGTCGTCACGGGCGGGGTCGCCGGGCCCCTCCACCTGCTGGGCGCCACGTCGGCGATCCCCGCCGCGTGGCTCACGAACGCGACCAGGGGCCTGGCCATCGGCACCATCGCCACCTCGACCGGAGGGCCGACCTTCCCCGCCACCTGGGGTGTGCTCGAGGCCTTCACGGGGGCACCGAGTTGAGCCGGCCACCCCGGGCGCCCGCCGGCAACACGCGGCGACGCGGGTCGCGCCACGTGCTGCCGGCGCTCGCCACGGTGTCGGCCCTCAGCGTGCTGCTATCGGGCTGTCTCAGCGGCACGTGGCACACGCTCGCACCGGCCGGCTTCGCCCGCCAGGAGGTGTCCTACGTCTACGTCCCGGAGGTGCACGAGTTCCTTCTCGCGGGCGGCCTCTCCACCGTGCAGGAGGCCTACGACCCCGCCACCAACGCCTGGCACACGGTGGCACCGCTGCCCGTGGCGCTCGACCACATCCAGGCCGTGGTGCTGAACGGCCTCGTCTACTACCTGGGTGGGTTGAGCGCGTGGCCGCGGCCCTCGGTGGGCACGGTCTACATCTACAACCCGGTGACCAACCACGTCAGAACCGGGGCGTCGATGCCTGCCGGCCGC
>JADGOP010000132.1 GCA_017882935.1 Actinomycetota bacterium | reverse complement strand
CTCGACGATGCCCTTGATCGGCACCAGGGTGCCGTCCGCGGTGGCGGCCCCGTCAGGGTTCCACGCCTCGCCCGGATCGGCGCAGCCGTAGCTGCTGATGTCGGCCTGCGGCACGCTGCGGAGCGCCACCACCGAGGCGTTGCGCTCCTCGTGGGCGGCGATCATGCCGGAGAGCACCTTGGCGTCGTCGACCATGAGGTCGTCGCCGAGCAGCACCGCGAAGGGGTTGTCGCCGACGTGCTTGCGGGCCACCGACACCGCGTGGCCGAGGCCGAGCGGCTCGCCCTGGCGGACGTAGTGGATGTCGGCCAGCTCGGCCAGGCCCTGGACCTCCTGGAGCAGGTCGTGCTTGCCCTTGGCCTCGAGGAAGTACTCGAGCTCGAACTGCCGGTCGAAGTGGTCCTCGATGCTGCGCTTGCCGCGGCCGGTGATGATGAGGATGTCGTCGATGCCCGCGCGCACCGCCTCCTCGACCACGTACTGGATGGCCGGCTTGTCGACGACCGGCAGCATCTCCTTGGCCTGGGCCTTCGTGGCCGGCAGGAAGCGCGTGCCGAGCCCCGCCGCGGGGATGACGGCCTTGCGGACGGTGCGGTGCGGATCGGTCGTCACGGACCCCAGTTGTACCCGACGGCACACCCCACCGCACACCCGGCGCGGGCCGGGCTGGGGACCCGCGGGCCGGTCCCGGTATGCTGGCAGTCTCCGGGGTCGAGTGCCAACCGTGCCCTCCCACGACCCTGGGCTCTCCGCCGGCGGCGCTGCCCTCCGACGGTCCCGGCCCCCGATCGCGTGCGCACAGAGGTCCCCGATGCCCACCTACGAATACCGCTGCAAGGACTGCGGCGAGCCGCTCGAAGTCGTGCAGTCGTTCACCGACGACGCCCTCACGGAGTGCCCCGGGTGTGGCGGCACCCTGCGCAAGGTGTTCGGCAACGTCGGCATCGCCTTCAAGGGCAGCGGCTTCTACAAGACCGACAGCAGGGGCTCGAAGGCCACGGCCGGCGCGAGCTCGGGATCGGGAGCCGGTTCCGGCGACGGCAGCTCCTCGTCGAGCGACAGCACCAGCAGCTCCTCCAGCTCGGGCGGCGACTCGTCGGGCTCGTCGAGCGGCAACGGCAGCAGCGGGAGCGACGCGGCGAAGAAGGCCGACACCAAGGCCCCCGCCGCCACCCCCTCCACCTGACGGACTCCTCGCCCGCTGCAGCTCAGTTCGCCGAGCCGGACGAACCGCTCGACGAGCCGGACCCCCCGCCCGCGACGCCGGGCCCGGGCGTGGGCGCGGAGCAGTTGACGTCCGGCCGGCACGGCGGAGTCGTGGGACACGGTGCGTCCGCCGGGCAGGCGGGGGCCGTGCAGCTGCTGGTGGTGGTGGGGCAGCCGCAGACGGTGCCGGGCGTCAGCTCGGGGGCCGTGGCGCCCGGCTTCACGGACTCGGCGGGTCCGCCCGGGTTCACGTAGGTGCACGTCGGCGGCAGCGTGGTCTTCGGGCACGACGAGGTGCTCGCGCCTGGCACCTGGAGCTTGAGGCACTCCCCCGATCCCGGGAGCGTGGTCGGGGTCGGGGACCCGCAGTTCTGACCGTTCGGGAGGGGCGTGCTCGCGGTCGGCGCCTGCTCGGTGAGCGTGAGCAGCGGAGCGAGTCGCTCGGCGCCCCCCGTCGACGGCGACCAGTCCACCCCGATGCTCCCCGGCAGCGTGGTGGCGCCGGGCGCCAGCGGCAGGGCCAGGGCGGCCACCCAGCCCGCGTCACCGGGGAGGGCCGTGGCGATCGCGACGTCGCGGGTCGAGCCGACGGACGCGACCACCCGCTGGTCAGCGCTCCCCGATCCACGCACCAGGACGACCACGAACGGGTGCCCTTCGGCGACGCCGACGACCTGCTCGGTGGCGGTCGTGGAGGTACCGGTCAGCGTGGTGCCGAAGGGCTGTGCCACGGCCACGTCATCGGTCGAGGCCTCCACCTGGAACGTGTCGGACGTGACGGTGCACGGGCCGGGCTTCGTGGTGGGCACCGGAGCCGGGGCCCCACCCGACGGCTGCGGCTCGACCGGTCCGCCGACGGTCCCACTCCCGACGGCGTACACGCGCAGGGTCACGCCGTTGGCGGTCCGCACCAGGACCTTCGTGAGCGACCCCGCGGCGACCTCCGGGCCGGCCATCATGCTGTCGGCCCCACCCGAGGCCCCCGGGACCAGGCCGTGCACCCCACCCTCGGGCTGCGTCGCGGCGGTCTGCGTGGTCGTGTGGCTACCGGTGTTGCGGCCGACGGCGACTCCCGTGGCCACGCCCGCGATGAGCAGCACCGCGGCGGCCACCGACAGCACCCGCTGGTTGCGCCGGCTGCGGGTGGCGATGCGGTCGGTGAGGTCGGCGACGTCGGCGCGGGGGGCGACGGCCGCTCCCTCGCGTGCCAACCCCGCGCGCAGGCGACCGGTGAGGTCCTCGTCGTCGCTCATGGTTGGATCACCTCTCGGAGGGCGGCCAGGCCGCGGTGGATCAGGGATGCGACGGTGCCGACGCGGCAGCCGAGGGCATCGGCGATGGCGGCGTCGGGGAGGTCGGCGTAGTAGCGCAGCACGATGGCGGCCCGCTGGCGGTCGGGCAGCGAGCGGAGCGCGTCGGCGAGCTCGTCGGGCTGGTCGGCGCGTGACGGCACGGCCTCGAGGAGACGCTCGCGGTCGGCGCCGGGGACCTCGTTGCGGCGGGTCCGGGCGGTGCGGCGGTGGTGCGAGGTGGCGCCGTTCACCACGCTGCGCCGCACGTAGGCGACCGGCTGGTCGACCGAGCCCCAGCGCCGGTGCAGGCCGACGAACGCGTCCTGCACCAGGTCCTGGGCGGTGTCGGCCGACCCGGTGAGCACGTACGCCAGCCGCACCAGGGCGTCGTGGTGGGCGAGGTAGCAGTCGACGAACGTCGTCGACGACCCGCCCTCGCCGGGGGTCACCGCCTGGAGTCGGGCACCGGGCACCGGGGCCGCCGCGTCATGCACGGACGTCTAGACGCCCGACCCACCCGGAACCTTGCACCCGATCCCCCCTTTCCGCGTTCTGGGGACGGATATGTGCGTCTGGCGCGCACATCCGTCCCCAGAAGTTCGGGTCCACTGTGGTCAGGTGCCGGAGACGGAGATGTCGCGCAGCACCAGGCTCACGCCGGCCGCGCTCATGGGGAGCCACTCGACGTCGTTGCCCACGGCCACCACGTCCTTGAGCATGCGCTGGAGCGTGGAGGCGATGGTGAACTCCCGCAGCGGCTGGCCGAGCACGCCGTCGACGATGCGCAGCCCCTCGGCACCGGTGGAGAAGTCGCCACTGACCGGGTTGACACCCGAGTGCAGCCCGGCCACGGACGAGACCAGGATGCCGTCGCCCACCTCGGCCAGCAGCTCCGGCTGGGACCTGGTGCCGGGCACCAGCGACACCGCCCGGCAACCGACGCCCGGGGTGCTCTTGAAGCCACGGACAGCGGAGCCGGTTGAGACGGTGCCCGACCGGCGGGCGGTGTAGGCGTTGTGCGCGAACTTCTGCAGGACGCCGTTCTCGACGAGGACGTTGCGCCGCGTGGCCAGACCCTCGCCGTCGGTGTGCGAGGCGGTGTAGGCGAGGGGGTTGGTGGGGTCGTCGACGAGCGTGAACACCGACGAGGCGATCTCGTCGCCCAGCCGGTCGGCGAAGAGGGAGCGGCCCTTGAGCACGGCCTCGCCGTTCATGGTGCCGGCGAGGATCCCGATGAGCTGTGCCGTCACGTAGGGATCGAGGACCACGGTCATGCGGCCGCCCGCGGGCTTGACGGCGCCGAGCAGGCGGGTGGCACGCTGGGCCGCGTCGGACGCGGCTGCGTCGACGTCGAGCTCGGACGGCTCACGGCCGACCGAGAACCCGAAGCCGGTCTTGGTGTCGCCGTCGTCGGTGGCGAGCGGGTAGGCGCCCACGTAGCAGGCGGAGTCGCGCCCGGTGGCCCGGATGCCGGTGGTGGTGACCACCACGCCCTCGCTCACGCCGTCGGCGTACTCGGCCGCCTCGATGCCGCTGATGCGCGGGTCGGCCGCACGGACGGCCCGCTCGAGGTCGAGGGCCAGCGCCACCTTGCGGTCGGTGGGGACGTCGAACAGGCCCGGCCGGTAGAGGTCGAGGTCGGGCACCGGCACGCCGTCGGGCTCGGCCAGGCCGAGGAACTCGTCGGGGGTGCCGAAGGCGGCGTTGTCGCGGGCCTCGTCGAGGACCTCGTGCAGCACGTCGGGGTCGAGGCTGCCGGCGTAGGCGAAGCCCTGCTTCCCGTCGACGACGACGCGCACCCCGAGACCCTGCGACTCGGCCGACGACAGCGACTCGATGTCGCCCTCGTAGACCCGGATCTCGGTGGAGCGGCTCTTGCCGACGACCACCTCGACCTGCTCGCCGTCGTGCGCCCAGCCGATGACCCGATCGGCGATGGCCAGCAGCTCGTCGCTCATCGGCCGCTCCAGTCGTCGATCTGCGCTCCGCAGAAGATCACCGTGTTCATCGGTTCGCTCGGCTTCGCCTCGCTCATGCCGCGGACCCGCCGATGGTGAGCTTGGACACCCGCAGCGTGGGCACGCCGTCGCCGACGGGGACGCCCTGGCCGTCCTTGCCGCACGTCCCGGGCGGACCGAACTCGAAGTCGTTGCCCACGGCCTCGATGTTCTGGAGCACCTCCGGCCCGTTGCCGATGAGGTTTCCCTCACGCAGCGGCTCGGTGATCTCGCCGTTCTCGATGAGGTACGCCTCGGTCATGCCGAAGACGAAGTCGCCGGTGGCGGTGTTGACCTGGCCGCCGCCGAGCTTGGCCACGTAGACGCCGTGCTCGGTGCCCGACACGATCGAGGCCGGGTCGTCGGGACCGTCGAGGATGAAGGTGTTGGTCATGCGCACCATGGGCAGGTGCTGGTAGCTCTGGCGGCGGCCGTTGCCCGAGCGGGGCCGGCCCTCCTTGCGGGAGCGGAGGAAGTCCCACATGTAGTCGGTGAGGATGCCGTCCTGGATCAGCACGTTGCGCTGTGCCGGGGTGCCCTCGTCGTCGCAGCCGAACGCGCCCCACTCGGTGGCGACGGTGCCATCGTCGACGAGCGTGACGAGCGGCGAGGCGACCTGCTCGCCGCGGCGGTCCTTGAACACCGAGGCGCCCTTGGCGATGAGGTCGGCCTCGAGGCCGTGGCCGCACGCCTCGTGGAACAGCACGCCACCGCCGCCCGGGCCGATCACGACGGGCAGCTCGCCGGTGGGCGCCGGCCGCGCCGCGAGCTTGGTGAGCGCCCGCTCAGCGGCGGCGCGTGCCAGTTCCTCGACGTCGTAGCGGTCGAACAGCTCGAAGCCGATGGTGTGGCCGATGCTCTCGCGGCCCGTCTGCATGCCCGTGTCGCCGAGGGCCACGGCGCCGACGGTGAACAGCGTGCGCACCTGGTCGTCGCCGGTCAGGAGGCCGTCGGAGTTGGCGATGAGGATGCGGCGCCGGCTGTCGGCGTAGCTCGCCGACACCTGCCGGATGTCGCCCCCTGCGGCGCGGGCGGCGCCGTCGGCCCGCTGCAGCAGCGCCACCTTGGTGGCCTTCGCGACGTCGGACGGCTGGATCTGCGCCGGGCTCGGGTGGCGCACCTCGGTGCGGGTGAGGGCCACCGTGCGGGTGCCGGCCCCACCCTCGCGGGCCGCAGCGGCCGCGGCCTCGGCCGCGGCGAGCAGGCCGGTCTCGGACAGGTCGGCGGTGTGGGCGAAGCCGGTGGTCTCGCCCACGACGACCCGGATGCCGGCGCCGCGGTCGCGGCCCGACGACAGCTCCTCGATCTTGCCGTCGTCGAGGTAGGCCGACGACGAGCGCTTGTCCTCGGCGAAGACCTCCGCGAAGTCGCCCCCGGTGCGCAGGGCGGCGGACAGGACCCGGGTGACGACGTCGTCGTCGATGAGGCCGGCAGCGGGCACAGGTGCCTCCAGAGGGGCGTTGTCGGCAGCCTCGATTCGGGGCCGCCGCACGCGACCGCGCCCGGCGCACCACGACCCGTTCGCTCCCGGTCGACAGAGCGGCTTATCGTACCCCGATGCCCGTGGAACCCGGCCTGTCCGCGTCGGCGACGCTCACCGTCACCGACCTCGACACGGCGCAGCACCTCGATGTCGGCGACGTGCCGGTCCTCGCCACGCCGCGGGTCATCGCGCTGTGCGAGCAGGCCAGCGTGCGGGCCACGCAGGGCCGGCTCCCCGAGCACCACACCACGGTGGGCACCGGCGTGCAGATCTCCCACGTGGCGCCGTCGGGCGTCGGCGAGACGGTGACGGCCGAGGCCACGCTCGACAAGATCGACGGGCGCCGCCTGCTGTTCACGGTCAGCGTGTCCGACAGCCGCGGGCTGGTGGCGGCCGGCAAGGTCACAAGGGTGCTCGTCGACCGCGAGCGCTTCCTCGAGCGCGTGAGCTGAGGTGTCTGTCCCCACCTCCCCGAAGGTCGAAGCCACCGGTCCCGACGGAGCGCCCGCCGCGATCGACGGGCCCACCACGCCCACCGAGCCGCACGGGTCGGAGCAGGACGAGCGCGGGCGCCGGTGGCTCGAAGCCCTCCCCGCGCTCGCCGCCTCCGTGGTGCTGCTCGCCGCCGGCGCGGCGCTGCTGGCCACCACGTGGCACCCGGTCGGCGACTACGCCATCGCCGAGATCATCGTCCGCCACTCGTTCCCCCACCCGCCCCTGTTCGGCCCCTACTCGGGCGGCCG
>JADGOP010000131.1 GCA_017882935.1 Actinomycetota bacterium | reverse complement strand
CGGCATCAACGACCACGTCGTGTCGGGGCTCCCCACGGTGAACCCCGACGGCGTCGGCACCAAGGCGTCGGTCTGGTACCAGGTCGACGTGGCGCCGGGGGCGACCGTTGAGCTGCGGCTGAGGCTGCGCCCGGCCGACCCGGCCTCCGGCGACGCCGCCGCGTTCGGGGCACCGTTCGACGAGGTCGTGGCGCGGCGGCAACGTGAGGCCGACGACTTCTACGCCGAGCTGACCCCCGCGACGACGACCGACGACGAGGCCCGGGTCATGCGCCAGGCGTTCTCGGGGATGCTCTGGAGCAAGCAGCTCTACAACTACGACGTGGCCCGCTGGCTGGCCGGCGACCCGACCCAGCCCACGCCGCCCGCCTCGCGCCTCGAGGGGCGCAACACCCGGTGGGGCCACTTCGAGTCGTTCGACATCATGTCGATGCCGGACAAGTGGGAGTACCCGTGGTTCGCCGCGTGGGACCTCGGCTTCCACTGCGTCGCGCTGGCGCACGTCGACCCGGCGTTCGCCAAGTACCAGCTGCTGCTGGTGTGCCGCGAGTGGTTCCAGCACCCGAGCGGCGCACTGCCCGCGTACGAGTGGGACTTCGGCGACGTGAACCCGCCCGTGCAGGCGTGGGCCGCCCTCGAGGTGTTCGCCATCGACGGCGGGCGCGACCTCGACTTCCTGAGCAAGGTCTTCGACAAGCTGCTCGTGAACTTCACGTGGTGGGTCAACCAGGAGGACGTCGAGGGCACCAACCTGTTCGAGGGTGGGTTCCTCGGGCTCGACAACATCGGGCCGCTCGACCGCTCGCACCTGCCGGTCGGGGGCACGCTGCAGCAGTCCGACGCATCGGGGTGGATGGCGTTCTACGCCCTCGCCATGGGCAGCATCGCCTCGATCCTGAACCGCTCGGGCCACCGACCGGCAACCGACCTGGTGCTCAAGTTCCTGGAGCACTTCGCGGCGATCCGCACCGCCATGGGATCGGGCGGGGTGTGGGACGAGGACGACGGCTTCTACTACGACCAGCTGCTGCTGCCCGACGGGTCGAAGGTCCCGGTCCGGGTCCGCTCGATGGTCGGCATCATCCCGCTGCTCGCCTCGGTCGTCGTGCACGAGGACGTGCTCGCCCGGGCGCAGACGGTCGACAAGCGCTTCGCGCAGCTGCTCGAGGACAGCGGCAAGGCCGATTTCGAGACGCTCGAGGCCGACGGCCTGCTGCGCGGCGAGCCGGGCGAGCGCCACCTCATGCTCGGCGTCGTGGGCGTCGACCACCTGCGCAAGCTCCTCGGCAGGCTCTTCGACGAAGCCGAGTTCCTGTCGCCACACGGCCTCCGCGCGGTGTCGGCGTACCACCGCGACCACCCTTACCGGATCGACGTCGAGGGCTTCAGCGCCACCATCGACTACGAGCCTGCCGAGTCGACCACGGCCATGTTCGGGGGCAACTCGAACTGGCGTGGGCCGATCTGGTTCCCCCTCAACTTCCTGCTCGTGAGCGCCCTCGAGCGCTACTACCGCTTCTTCGGCCCGGACTTCGTGATCGAGTACCCGACCGGATCGGGTCGGGAGCTGCCGCTGGACGAGATCTCGGCCGACATCCGCCGCCGGCTGGTGTCGCTCTTCCTGCGCGACGCCGAGGGACGCCGGCCCTGCTTCGGTGGGGTCGAGCGGCTGCAGACCGACCCGGCGTGGAAGGACAACCTCGTGTTCAGCGAGTACTTCAACGGCGACAACGGCGCCGGATTGGGTGCGGCCCACCAGACGGGGTGGACGGGCCTGGTCGCCGACCTGATCCGCGGTCGACCCGGCAACGGTGTGTACACCGTCGGTGAGGTGGCGCGGCACATCGACCGGCAGGTGCCGGGATGATGGCCACACCCGGACTGCGCTTCCCGCTCGGTGCCACGCCGCTCGCCGCCGGCACCAACTTCGCCGTGGCGTCGAACGTCGCCGAGGGCCTCGAGCTGTGCCTGTTCGACACCGCCGATGAGGAGACGCGCCTCCCGTTCCTCGACGTCGACGCGGGGGTGTGGCACGCCTTCGTCCCCGAGGTCGGCCCCGGCCAGGCCTACGGGCTGCGGGCCACGGGGCCCTACCGCCCCGCCGACGGCATCCGCTGCAACCCGGCAAAGCTGCTGCTCGACCCCTACGCACGCGCGATCCACGGTGACGTCACGTTCGGGCCCGAGGTGCTGGGCTACGACCCCGACCGGCCCGACGCGCCCAGCAGCCTCGACTCCGCCGGGCACGTCCCGCGCAGCCTGGTGGTCGACCCTGCGTTCGACTGGGGGACCGACGTGCCCCGCCAGCGGCGCCTCGCCGACAGCATCGTCTACGAGCTGCACGTCAAGGGCTTCACCATGGCCCACCCCGACGTGCCGCCGGAGCTGCGGGGCACGTACGCGGGGCTGGCGCACGAGGCCGCCACGAGCCACCTCGTCGACCTCGGCGTCACCGCGGTCGAGCTGCTCCCGGTGCACCGCAGCGTGCCCGAGGCCTTCCTGGTGGAGCGCGGCCTCACCAACTACTGGGGCTACAACACCATCGGGTTCTTCGCGCCGCACGAGGGCTACTCCGCAGCTGCCCGGGCGGGCGATCCGCTCGGCGCGGTGCGCGAGTTCAAGGCCATGGTGCTGGCGCTGCACCAGGCCGGCCTCGAGGTCATCCTCGACGTGGTCTTCAACCACACCGCGGAGGCGAGCGAGCTGGGCCCCACGCTGTGCCACCGTGGCCTCGACAACCCGGCCTACTACCGGCTCGACCCCGACGACCCCAGCCGCTACCTCGACACGACCGGGTGCGGCAACACCCTGAACGCCGGCGACCCGCGCTGCCTCCAGCTGATCATGGACTCGCTGCGGTACTGGGTCACCGACATGCACGTCGACGGCTTCCGCTTCGACCTGGCCCCCTCGCTCGCCCGGCAGGAGGGCCGCTTCGACCAGGTGTCGGCGTTCTTCGACCTCGTCTCGCAGGACCCCGTCGTGTCGCGGGTCAAGCTCATCGCCGAGCCGTGGGACGTCGGCCAGGGCGACAGCTACGACCTGGGCCGGTTCCCGCCGCAGTGGAGCGAGTGGAACGGCCGCTACCGCGACACCATGCGCGACTTCTGGCGTCGCCACGACGGCATGCTGGGCCAGTTCGGCACCCGGCTGACCGGCTCGTCCGACCTGTACGGCGGGTCCGGGCGCCGTCCCACCGCGTCGGTCAACCTCATCACCGTCCACGACGGGTTCACGTTGCGCGACCTCGTCTCCTACGACGGCAAGCACAACGAGGCCAACGGTGAGGGCAACCGCGACGGCACCGACGACAACCGCTCCTGGAACTGCGGCGCCGAAGGGCCCACAAACGACGCCGAGGTGAACGCGCTCCGGGCCCGGCAGTCGCGCGCCCTGCTCGCCACGCTGCTGCTCTCGTTCGGTGTCCCGCTGCTGCTTGCCGGCGACGAGATGGGCCGCACCCAGCAGGGCAACAACAACGCCTACTGCCAGGACAACGCCACCACGTGGGTCGACTGGGAGCACGTCGACGACGACCTCCTGGCGTTCACGCGCCGGCTCGTGGCGCTGCGCCGCGACCACCCCACGTTCAGGCGGCGGCGCTTCCTGTCCGGTGCCGACGTGTCGGCCCTGGCGTGGTTCACCCCGTCCGGTGACCCCATGGGCGCAGCCAACTGGTCCGACCCCTACGCCCGGAGCCTCGCCGTGCACCTCGACGGCGATGACGTGCCCGACCGGGCCGAGGACGGCAGCCCTCTGCTCGACAACGACTTCCTGGTCCTGGTCAACGGCTGGTGGGGGCCGCTCGAGTTCGTGGTGCCGCCGACGCTCGCCGACCGCACCTGGGTGATCGAGCTGGAGAGCGACCCCGACCCCGACGCCGCAGCTCCGGGCCGCGTGGGCCCCGTACAGACCGTTACGGTCGGGCCCCAGTCGGTGACGGTGCTGCGGAACAGCCATCCGACGACCGACCGACGTGAAGGAGCGACATGACCCTCGAGGGCAAGGTGGCCATCGTGACCGGTGGCAACAGCGGCATCGGCAAGGCGGTGGCGCTGGGGCTCGCGGGAGCGGGCGCCAACATCGTCATCGACTACGTCGCCAACGAGGCGGCCACCGAGGAGCTCGAGCGGCAGATCGTGGCCCTCGGCGACCGGGCGATCGGCGTCGACGCCGACGTGAGCAAGGTCGCGGATCTCGAGCAGCTCGTGGCGGAAGCCGTGAAGGCGTTCGGTCGGGTCGACATCATGGTCAACAACGCAGGCATCGAGACGCGCACGTCGATCCTCGACACCACCGAGGACCAGTACGACCGCGTGCTCGACATCAACCTCAAGAGCGCCTTCTTCGGCACGCAGGTCGCGGCGAAGCAGATGATCGCCCAGGGGGGCGGCGGCCGGATCATCAACATGACGTCGGTCCACGAGGACTGGCCCATGCCCGGCAACACCGCCTACTGCCTGTCGAAGGGCGGCATGCGCATGCTCACCCGCACCGCCGGGGTCGAGCTGGCACCGCAGGGCGTGCTCGTGGTTGGCGTGGGCCCGGGTGCGGTCGACACCCCCATCAACGCCGCCACCGTGGCCGACCCCGTGGCGCTCGCCAAGCTCGACGCCGCCATCCCGATCGGCCGGCTGGCATCGCCCGAGGAGATCGCCAGCGTGGTGGTGTTCCTGGCCGGCGCAGGCGCCAGCTACCTGACCGCCACCACGATCTTCGCCGACGGCGGCATCATGCACTCCAGCCCGGGGCTCTGAGCGATGGCCCACGCAGCGCGCGACACGTCGGTGGTGGTGGTGGGCGGCGGCTTCGCCGGCGTGGGGTGCGCCAAGGCGCTCGCCAAGGCACACGTGCCGGTCACCTTGATCGACCAGCACAACTACCACACGTTCCAGCCGATGCTCTACCAGGTGGCCACCGCGCAGCTCGCGTCGAGCGACGTGGCGCGGTCGCTCCGTGGCATCTTCCGCAAGGACCAGACGGTCGCCGTGAAGATGGCCGAGGTGACCGACGTCGATCCGGCGACCCGCACCGTCCGCTGTGCCGACGGCAGCTCGTTCAGCGGCGACTACCTCGTCCTCGCCATGGGATCACGGGCGAACTACTTCGACACCCCGGGCGCCGCCGAGCACACCATCGCGCTGTACGCCCTCGACGACGCCCAGCGGCTGCGCACCCGCATCCTCGAAGTGTTCGAGGACGCCGACCGGAACCCGCAGCTGCTCGACAAGGGGGCGCTCAACTTCGTGATCATCGGCGCCGGCGCCACCGGCGTGGAGACGGCCGGGGCGCTGGCCGACCTCATCAACGAGGTCATGGTCGGGCGCTACCACGACCTCGACGTCGGCCGCGCCGAGATCCACCTCATCGACCCGGGCCAGGTCGTGCTCGGCCCGTTCTCCGACAAGGCGCACGAGTACGCCTCGAAGGTGCTCCGAGCCGGTGGCGTGAAGCTGCGGCTGGGGCTCACGGCGAAGGCCATCGAGCCCGACCGGGTGGTGCTGTCCGACGGTTCCGAGATCCTCACCCGCACCGTGGTGTGGGCCGGAGGCCTGCAGGCCGCCTCGCTCGCCGGGCACGCCGGGCTCCCGCAGGGCCGCGGCGGCCGCCTCGACGTTTCCACCGACCTCACCGTCGACGGCCACCCCGGCGTCTATGCCGTCGGCGACGTGGCCAACATCGCCGGGCCCGACGGCAGGCCCTTCCCGCAGCTCGGCTCGGTGGCGCTGCAGGCCGGGCAGTGGGCCGCGAAGAACATCGTCGCCGACCTCGACGGCCACGGCCCCGAGCCGTTCAAGTACCACGACAAGGGGATCATGGCCATGATCGGCCGCAACGCCGCCGTGGCCGAGATGGGCGAGCACCGCCACGAGCTCCACGGCGGCATCGCCTTCGCCGCCTGGCTCGGGGTGCACGCCTACCTGCTCACCGGTGTGCGGCAGCGCATCGACGCCTTCGTGTCGTGGGGCTGGGACTACTTCTCCAAGAGCCGTTCCTCGGGCATCCTCGACCGGCCCGACTCGGCCCAGATCGACTGGGGCGAGGACGAGGACGACGAGGACGACGAGGGGACCGGGGCGGGATGAGCGACGCCGACGGCTCGGTGCCGATCCCGTTCACCGGCTGGCGCCTCACGCTGCCCCAGGTCCCCGACACGGTGACCCTGCCGCTCGTCCACGTCCGCGTGACCGCCCCCGAGCGGGAGTCGGCGGCCTACTACCTGGTCCTCGGTGGCCTGGTCGCGGCCGAGGTCATCGAGTGGCCGATCGGTGCGCTGCTCGCCACCAGCCACGTGCTCGCCAAGCGCCACCGCTTCCGGGCCGTGGAAGGCGCGTTCGAGGCCCTCGAAGAGTAGTAGCGGGCTACGGGCCCCACAGCTCGGTCGAGGGCACCGACCGGCGCGACACGGTGACCGCCGCGGTGTTGGCGGCGACGGCCACGCCGAACACCACGCCCCACACCGGGTCGCCGAGGTCGACCAGCGCGGCGACGGCAGCACCGAAGAACGCCACCTTCACCACCACCACGACCGCGAGCGGCGCCTTGACCGCGGCCCGAGGGGCGGCGAGCAGCCCCCACACCACGGCGGCGGCCACCGGCACCAGCACCCCGAACAGCACCGCGGTGAGGCCGTGCCCCCGTGAGGCACCCCACCACGCGAACACCGCGAGCGCCACCAGCTCGAACACGAAGGCCAGACCCTCGTTGGCCATGCGCAGCGCCTTCATGCGCCCACCGTACGGCCGCGCTCAGGCGGCGTTGTTCCAGCGACCCTTGGGGACCGTGAGGATGGTGCCGGC
>JADGOP010000130.1 GCA_017882935.1 Actinomycetota bacterium | reverse complement strand
CGCCGGCCCCCCGACTTCTACCGCCACATGATGGAGCTCGAGACCGCGTCCGAGCAGGCCATGCCCGCAGCCGCCCGGGCGCTGCTGGGCGGCCCCGCCGACCGCCCCGGCCGGCACGAGCCCGACCCGCCGGCCGCGCTGCTCGCCACGGTGGCGTCGGCGGGCGCAGGTGGGGAGGCGGGAGCCGTGTCGGCACGCCTGTCGCAGGCACGGCTGCTGCCCGACGAGCTCGAGCCCGCCACCCACCTGTTCCCCGGCGGCGCGCTCGACCAGGACCTCCAGCAGGTCGACCTCCGTGGCCGCAACTCGTGGCGGCTGACGCTCGCCGAGGTCTCCACCGTCGAGCTGCTCGAGACGCAGCTCGTCAACGCTGTCGCCCCCTTTGTGCTGAACGCCCGCCTCAAGCCGCTGCTGCTGCGCAGCCCCGAGCCCGACCGCCACATCGTCAACGTGTCGGCCGTCGAGGGCCAGTTCTACTGGCGCTTCAAGACCACCCGGCACCCGCACACCAACATGGCGAAGGCCGCGCTGAACATGATGACGCGCACCTCGGCGTCCGACTACCACGCCGACGGCATCCACATGAACGCGGTCGACACCGGTTGGGTGAGCGACGAGGACCCCGCCGACATCGCCGCCCGCAAGACGGCCGAGCACCGCTTCCACCCACCCCTCGACATCGTCGACGGCGCCGCCCGCATCGTCGACCCCGTCATCTCGGGCGTGAACACCGGCGAGCACGTCCACGGCCAGTTCCTGAAGGACTACCTCCCCACCGACTGGTGAGCCCCCGACCCCGCGTGCGTAGCCTCTCGAGCGACGACCTCGTCTGACGACGAGCCACCAGCCAGGGGGACCCGATGGGCGTGAACCAGCGCAGCCAGATCACGATGACCGACGAGGAGATCGTCGCCTTCATCGACGAGCACCGCACCGCCACGATGGCCACGGTCGGCCCCGGCGGCATGCCCCACCTCGTGGCCATGTGGTACGCCGTGCTCGACGGTCAGATCTGGTTCGAGACCAAGAGCCGGGCGCAGAAGGCGGTCAACCTGCGCCGCGACGACCGCATCACCGTGATGATCGAGGACGGCAAGACCTACGACACGTTGCGCGGCATCTCGCTCGAGGGCCGGGGTGTGATCGTCGAGGACCCCGACGAGATCTGGCGGGTCGGCGTGAACGTGTGGGAGCGCTACAACGGCCCGTACTCCGAGGAGGTCAAGCCCTTCGTCGAGTTCATGCTGCAGAAGCGCCTCGCGGTGCGGGTCGAGGTCGAACGCATCCGGTCCTGGGACCACCGCAAGCTCGGCATGGACCCGATGCCCATCGCCGGCTCCACCGCGGCCTACCTCTGAGTCGGCGCGGCCGGTCACGGTGAGCACCACGGAGCACGAGATCGTCGAGCCGGTCGACCTCTGCACCCCCGACGGCCGGCGGCTGAACCCGGCGGCGCGCGGCTGGTCGCGCCGGCCGCTGCACCGGGCGAACCTGCGCGGTGGCTGGGGCCGCACCAAGCGCTGGGACTACTGGGCGATCCTGTGCGACGACCTGTTCGTGTCGCTCACCTTCGCCGACGTCGACTACCTCGGGATCGTGGCGGCGGAGTGGGGCGATCTGGCCTCGGGTCGCACCGGCGGGCGCGTGGTGACCCGTCCTCTCGCCCGCGGGGTGCGCCTGCCCGACCTCCCGGGCACCGAGCCACTCCGCTTCGCCAACCGCAACCTGGAGCTGGCGATCGTCGACCAGCCCGACGGCACGCACCTCACGGCGCACTGGGCCGAGCCCCGGGGTGGTGGTGCGGGCGAGGTCGACGTGGTCGTCGCGGCCCCCGCGGGGCACGAGTCGCTCAACGTGGTGATCCCGTGGTCCGACACCCGCTTCCAGTTCACGTCCAAGCACCAGGCGCGACCCGTGTCCGGCACGGTGTCGGTGGGCGGCCGCCGCCACACCTTCGGCCGAGGCGCAGAACCGGTCGAGGCGTGGGGTGTGCTCGACGTGGGCCGCGGCCGCTGGCCCTACGAGACCCGCTGGAACTGGGGTGGCGGTGCCGGCCACGCCGCCACGGGTGAGGTGGTCGGCATCCAGATCGGGGGCCGGTGGACCGCCGGCACCGGGTTCACCGAGAACGGCGTCCTGGTCGACGGGCGGCTCGTGAAGCTCGGCGACGAGCTGACGTGGGACTACCGCTGGGACGACCCCATGGCCCCGTGGCACGTCACCTCGCCCGACGGCGCGCTCGACCTCACGCTGGTGCCGCGCTTCGACCGCCACGCCAAGACCGACGTGCTCGTGCTGCGCACCGAGGTGCACCAGGTGTTCGGGTCGTGGTCGGGCCAGGTGCCGGCTCCCGGGGGCGGGGTGTGTCGCCTCGAGGGTGCCGTCGGCTTCGCCGAAGAGTCGCGGTCGCGCTGGTAGCGGCCGCGGCTACTGGGCCGGGAAGAAGTAGCTGCCGCTCCAGGAGCCGTAGTTCGACGTGTCGATGCCGTGGCGGGTGGTCCCGGTGTACGACGACCGACCGGCGGCGATCTGGATGGTCACCTTGCCCCCGGCCGCAAGGGTGATGAGCCCGGAGTGCACCGCGGCGGTGCAGACCGACGAGTCGTCGGTGTAGTAGCCGGTGCCCCACACCGAGCCGGCGTTGCCGGCCGACGGGCAGGAGTAGCGCACGCGGAGGCCGTTGCGGCCGCGGTAGATCACGGCGTTGCTGCTCCAAGCGGAGCTCGGCGCGACGACCGTGGTGCCGCTCCCCGAACCACCCCCGGCCGTGGTGGTGGGGCTGCCCGCCGCGGTGGTGGACGAGCCCGACGAGCCGGACGTGGTGGTGGAAGAGGCCTCGGTGCTGCTGGTGGTGGTGCTCGAGGTCGTGGTGGTGGCGGCCGTGGTGGAGGGCACGGTGGTGGCCTGGGCCTTCACCTTCTTGGTGGTGGCCCCGCAGGCCGTCAGTGCTGCGGCCATCACCAGCCCGGTCGCGACGATCCCTGCCGTACGTGTGGTGAGCACCCGCATGCTTCTCTCCGTTCCGTTTGTGGGCGCTCCCGGTGGGGCCACGCCGCCGCGCTCACCGTACCGAACCGGACGCGGCGCGGCCGGGTACCGGCAGCCGGGCGACCCTGCCTCGCGGCGACCGCCGGGAGGTCGGTGGCTCAGTCCTTGAGCGCGGGGTGCTGCTTCGCCAGCAGGGGCAGGAGCAGGGTGCGGGGCGTGAGGTAGCCGAAGAGGCTCCCTGCGCGGTTCGCGAGGCCGGGGATGACCACGGCCCGACCCTTGTCCATGCCCTCCACCGCGGCCTTCGCGACGTCGGCGACGGGCACCCACATGAACTTGGGGAGGCTCTCGGCCGCCTCCTCGTCGCTCACGCCGCCCGCCTCGGCGAACCCGGTCTCGACGGGGCCCGGGCACAGGACGGTGACCGACACGTCGGTGCCGTGCAGCTCCGAGCGGACCGCCTGGCTGTACGACAGCACGAAGGCCTTCGAGGCGCCGTAGCCGGCCTGGCCGGGCAGCGGTTGGAACGCGGCGGTGGACGCCACGTTGAGCACCGCGCCTCTCCGGCGCTCGACCATGCCCGGCAGGAAGAGGCTGCACAGGTGCACCACCGCCTCGACGTCGGTGCGGATCATGCCGATGTCGCGGTCTGCCGCGCCCTTGTGGACCGGGCCCCAGGTGGTGAAGCCGGCGTTGTTCACGAGGACGTCGACCTTGAGGCCGCGGGTCTCGAGCTCTGTGGCGATGTTGGCCCGGGCGTCGGGCTCGGTCAGATCGGCGGTGATGACCTCGGCGCGGGTGCCGTAGCGGGCCTGCAGGGCCTCGGCCAGCTCCAGCAGCTTCAGCTCGCGGCGTGCCACCAGGGTGACGCCGCGCCCGCGGGCCGCCAGCTGGCGGGCGATCTCGGCCCCGATCCCCGACGAGGCGCCGGTGATGACGGACGTGGTGTGCGGCGAGGGAGCAGGCAGCGACATGGCTCGAAGCGTAGAGGGGTGCTGCGCCGCGTGACCGATCGGAGGGTCCGCCCCGCGGTCAGCCCGGGAGACCCGACGAGGTGACCGTGAGGCCGGCCTGCCCGTTCAGCGCCGTGAGCGGCGACCACGGTGTGTGGCCCAGCGATGCCCCAAGGAAGTCGGTGATGGCCGCGCGCATCGCGGTGGCCTGGGGGGTGTCGCCGAGGAACGAGCCGAGGTGCGACCCGCCGTGGGCCACCACCAGCGCCTTGGGGGCCGCGGCCGTGCGGTAGAGCTGCGGGGTGAGCACCGCGTTGTCGTACTCGTCGGCGTCGCCGGTGGCGGCCAGCAGCGGCGCGGTGTTGCGCGGCCCGTAGGCGTCGGGCAGCGTCGTGATGTCGCCCGCGAGCACCACGAAGGCGCGGAAGCGGGCGTCGGCGTGGTCGGCCGTGAGCGCGAGCGCGCCGACGGCGCTGGCCCCGTCGGAGTGGCCCACCGCCGCCAACCGGCCCGGGTCGGCGAGCCCGTCGGCCACGAGTCGGGTCGCCACCGCCGACAGGTCGCCCGGCACGTTCGGGAGCTGCGCCTCGGTGACGGGGCCCTGGCTGGGTGCCATGCCCGGCGACGCCGGCGCGGCGACGAGGTAGCCGGCGGCCGCCCACGAGTGGGTCAGCTGCTCGTACGCCCCGGGCTCGATGTCGTACCCCGCGGCGAACACGACGGTGGGCCAGGGCCGGGCGCCGGGCGGGATGGTGAGCGTGGTCGGGAGCGTGCGGCTGCCGTTGGACACCACGATGGTGGTCGTGGCCCCGGCGGCGAGCGGCTGCGGCGCGGGTGGGATGGTCGGCGCGGGGGCGGGGGCGGGGACGGTCGGCGGCGCCGTGGTCGGCGGGAGCGTGGCGGGGGCGGTGCTCGAGGTGGGATGGGGGGCGCGCCGACGGGTCGTGCTCGGCCGCGGCGCCGCCGTGGTGGTCGTGGCCCGGCGGGTCGAGGTGCTGGTGGCCACCGAGCGGCCCGACGCGTGCCCGCACGCTGCGGCCACCAGGGTGACGGTCGCCAGCGCCGCGGCCACGGCCCGGCCGGTGTGGCGGGTCACTGCCCGTTCACCGAGAAGTGCTGGTAGTCGGGGTTGCCGCCCCAGGTGCCGCCCCAGCCCCACCCCACCGCCCCGAACGCGTCGTTGAGCGCCGAGCCGCCGAACGCCATGCCGGGCCGGTGGTTGGAGCGGTCGAGCCAGGCGGACCCGGCGGGCGGGTCGACCAGCCCGTTGGACTCCACGTAGGGGTTCTCGACGGGGTTCACGTCGATGGCGTCGCCGTAGGCGTGCTCGGACCACGACGGGGGACCGCCCGGGTTCACGGCGAGGCGGCAGTTGAAGGCCGCGGTGTTGTCGTCGGCCACCGAGGCGTCGTCGCTGGCGCCGTAGTGGTCGATGGTGAGCATCTTGCGGATCGGGAAGTGGGCGGCGGCCAGGTGGGTGAACACCGATCGCACCGCGTCGACGGAGGCCACGTTCACCACGAGGTGACCGGTGTGCGCCACGCCGTCGAACCCCCAGTAGGGGAGCGCCAGCAGCCGCAGCTGGTCGGGTCCGACCGGGCAGCCGGGGTGCCACGAGGAACCGAGCTGCGCAGCCGTCACGCCGCTCACGCCCGCGGTGGCAGGCGCCGCCGACGGCACGGGCGCGGGAACCGGGACGGGCGCTCCGGTGGGAGGCGGGGTGGCCGGGACGGTGGCGGGCACCGGGGTGGTGGGGACGGGCGCCGGGCGGGTGGTGGTGGGGCGCGGCCGGGTCGTGGAGGTGGATGCGGGGCGCCGTGTGGTCGGTGGCGCCGTGGTCGGACGGCCCGTGGTGGACGGAACCGCGCCGGTCGTCGACCCCGACCCGCACGCCGCGCCGGTCGCGACCAGCCCGGCGACCACCGCTGCGACCAGCACCGACCGCCGCGCGGTGCCGGGGCGAGGGTCGTGCCGGACCGGGTCCACCCGACGAGTCTGCCGCACCGACACGGGGAGCCGGCCGCCAGGTCGCCTCCGGGGCTCGGCGACGGCGCCTACGGTTGCCGGGTCGAGCTTGCCCAAGCCGCGACACGTTCGGAGGTGAGCGACGCCGTGCACCAGCCGATTCTCAGCCGCAGGCGTCCGACCCCGCTGGTGGTCGCCGCTGTCGTGGCGCTCACCCTGGCCGGGTGCTCGGGTGGCCACAGCCGGGTGGCGACGGCGCCACGCCCGACCGTGGCGGCCACCACCACGATCGCCCGCCCCACCACCACCCGCCGTCGACCGGCGCCGACCTCCACCACCACGTCCACGTCGCTCGCGCCCACCACGACCCGGCCGCCCGCCACCCTCCCGGCCCCGGCGCAGGTGGTCGCGCCCACCGTGCCGCCCACCACGGCCGCGCCGGCCCAGCTCGTCGATCAGCTGGCCGACACGGGTGGCGCCTCCAAGGTCATCACCGTGGACTCGCCGTCGTGGTCCTCGACGACGGCCACCTTCACCGGGTGGGAGCGGCGCGGCTCGGCGTGGGTGCCGGTGCTCGGTCCCTGGACCGCCAACGTCGGCTACGCCGGTTGGTCGTGGACGCCCGGCGAGGCCACGGGCCGCTCGCCCATCGGGTCCTTCACGTTCGGTGTGGGCTTCGGCCGCGCGGGCAACCCCGGCTACCGGTTGGGCTGGTTCCCCATCACCCCCACCGACTACTGGGTCGAGGATCCCGCCGCCGGGGCGGCCTACAACACGCACCAGCAGGGGCCGGCCAGCGGCAAGGGCGTGCCGTGGGGGCACTACGAGCACCTGATCGACTACCCCGACGCCTACCAGTACGCCGCGCTGATCAACTTCAACGTCCCCGTGACGGGCTCCGGTCGGGGGTCG
>JADGOP010000129.1 GCA_017882935.1 Actinomycetota bacterium | reverse complement strand
CGGCGTGCCCGGCACGCCGATACCCACCCAAAAGCTGCAAGGCTTACCCCGACAGAAGGAGGACCCATGTCCGACATCGCTGCACTCCACCGGGCGGCGCTCGCCGCCACCCGTCCCCGCATCGCGGCCATCACCGCCGACCAGTGGTCGGCGCACACCGGCTGCGACGGCTGGGACGTGCGCCAGCTCGTCAACCACGTCATCTCGGGGAACCTCTGGGCCGCCGAGCTGTGTGCGGGCGGCACCATCGCCGAGGTGGGCGACCGCTTCGACGGCGACGTGGCCGGTGCCGACCCCGTCGCCGCGTACGACGAGTCCGCCGAGCTCGCGGCCGCGGCGTTCGAGGCCCCGGGCGCGCTCGACGCGCCCTGCGCGGTGTCGTACGGCCCGGTCCCCGGCAGCCTCTACGCCGGGCACCGGTTCGTCGACGTGCTGATCCACGGCTGGGACGTGGCTGCCGCCACCGGTCAGAACCGCACCCTCGACCCGGCGCTGGTGTCGGCCTGTTGGGACGTGGTGACGCCGCAGGCCGACCTGCTCAAGGCCAGCGGCATGTTCGGCACCGAGGTCACGCCCCCCGAGGGGGCCGACAGCCAGACCCGGCTGCTGGCCCTGCTGGGGCGCGTGGCCTGACCGTTCCTCCGAACGTCGCCGCGACGCCTCAGCCCGCGGGGATGGTGCCGAGCCGACCGGCCTGGTAGTCCTCGAACGCCTGGATCAGCTCGGCCCGGGTGTTCATCACGAAGGGCCCCTGGGCGGCCACCGGCTCGCGGATGGGCTGTCCGCCGAGCAGCAGCACCTCCAGGTTGGGGTGGCGGCTGTCCTGGTCGGGGTCGGCAGCGAGGGTGAGGGCGTCGCCCGGCCCGAACACCGTGAGGTTCCCGGTGCGCACCGGGATCTTCGCGGTGCCGACGGTGCCGGTGCCGGCCAGCACGTAGGCCAGCGCGTTGAAGTCGGGCCGCCAGGGCAGGTCGAGCTGCGCGCCGGGTGACACGGTGACGTGCACCAGGGTGATGGGGGTGTGGGTGCTGCCCGGGCCGGCGTGACCGGCGACCTCGCCGGCGATGACCCGCAGCAGCGCGCCCCCGTCCTCGGAGCTGAGGAGCGCGACCTCACCGCCGCGGATGTCCTGGTACCGAGGTTCGGTCATCTTGAGGCTGCGGGGCAGGTTCACCCAGAGCTGGATGCCGTGGAACAGCCCGCCGCTGGCGACGAGCTCCTCGGGCGGCGCCTCGATGTGCAACAGCCCGCTGCCGGCCGTCATCCACTGGGTGTCGCCGTCGGTGATGAGGCCGCCGCCGCCGTGGGAGTCCTGGTGCCGGAAGATGCCGTCGATGATGTAGGTGACGGTCTCGAAGCCGCGGTGCGGGTGCCACGCGGTGCCCCGGGGCTCGCCCGGCGCGTAGTCGACCTCACCCATCTGGTCCATGTGCACGAAGGGGTCGAGCGCCGCCACGCTCACGCCGGCGAAGGCCCGGCGGACCGGGAAGCCCTCGCCCTCGTAGCCCGAGGGCGCCGCGGTGACCGACACGACGGGACGCTCGGTGGCGGTGGTGGCGTCGGGTTGGGGCACGCGGGGCAGGACGAGCAGGTCATCGACGGTGACGGCGGGCATCTCGACTCCTCTCGCGCGCTCGGTCGAGCGGCGCGCTCCAGCGTACGAGTCCCACCGACGAGCGGCTCCTCGCGGCCGGTACTCTCGCCGCCCAGGAGGTCGCCATGGAGGCGCACTACGCCACGATCTGGGAGTCGGTGGCCGACGCGGTGCCCGACGCGCCCGCGCTGGTGCAGGGTGTGTCGCGCCGCACCTGGGCGGAGTTCGAGGCGCGGGCCGCACAGCTCGCGGGCGCCCTCGCCGCGGCGGGGGTGGGGCCCGGCTCGAAGGTCGGCATCTTCCTCTACAACTCGCCCGAGTACCTCGAGGTGCAGTTCGCCGCCCTGAAGCTGCGGGCCGTGCCCATCAACGTGAACTACCGCTACGTCGCCGACGAGCTCGCCTACCTCCTCGACAACGCCGACGCCGAGGCGCTTGTGCTGCACTCCAGCCTCGGGCACCGGGTCGTCGACGTGCTGCCGCGCCTCACAGGCCTGCGGGCAGTGCTCGAGGTCGACGACGGCGGGCCGCACCTCGAGGCCGCCGACCGCTACGAGGAGGTGCTGGCCGCGGCATCCCGGGCACCCCGCATCGAGCGCAGCCCCGACGACGTCACCATGACCTACACGGGTGGCACCACGGGCATGCCGAAGGGCGTGGTGGGCCGCATCGGCCCGGCGGTCGAGGCCCTGCTCCAGAGCGTGCCGACGCTGTTCGGCCGCAGCCCGGCGGGCAGCCCCGACGAGGTCGCCGGCATCGCGCGCAGCGTGGTCGACGACGGCCAGCAGTACGTCTCACTGCCCGCCTGCCCGCTGATGCACGCCACCGCGATGGGCATCGGCTCGCTCCCGCCGCTCCTGTTCGGCAGCTGCGTGGTCCTGCTGAACGGCAGGAGCTTCGACGTCGACGAGCTGTGGGCCACGGTCGAGCGCGAACGGGTCAACGGCATCACCATCGTGGGTGACCCCTTCGCGCGACCCATGCTCCGCGCCCTCGACGACGGGCCGCCGCGACAGCTCGACTCGGTGCAGTTCGTGCTGTCGTCGGGTGCGATGTTCTCGGTCGACGTCAAGGCGCGCCTGCTCGAGCACCTGACCGGCGCGCTCATCCTCGACTTCATCGCCTCCACCGAGGGCGCGATGGGGCTGTCGGTGTCGTCCCGTGGCGCGGTCGCGGCCACGGGGTCGTTCCGCCCGGGCCACGGCGTGGTGGTGCTGGCCGACGACGGCAAGGTGATCCCCGCCGGGTCCGACGACGAGGGCGTGCTCGCCATCGCCGGGGCGGGCGCCGACGCCTACTACAAGGACCCCGAGAAGTCGGCGGGCACGTTCCGCGTCGTCGACGGGGTGCGCTACACGGTGCCCGGCGACCACGCCCGCATCCACGCCGACGGCTCTATCGAGCTGCTCGGGCGCGGGTCGCAGTGCATCAACACCGGTGGCGAGAAGGTCTTCCCCGAGGAGGTCGAGGAAGCCATCAAGGCCGTCCCGGGCATCGACGACTGCCTGGTGTTCGGCGAGGCCGACGAACGCTTCGGTCAGCGTGTCGTGGCGGTGGCCTCGCGCACGGCCGGCGCCGACGTCGGGGTCGACGACGTGCTCACGGCCGCGCAGGGGCACGTGGCCACCTTCAAGTTGCCCCGCGAGCTGCTGCTGGTCGACGCGGTGCCGCGCACGGCCACCGGGAAGGCCGACTACCCCGCGGCGCGGCGCTTGTTCGACGCGGAAGCCGTGGCCCGGGACTGAGCTGCGGCCGCCTTCTTCGCCTTCGGCTTGGCACGCGGCCTGGGCGCGGCGGCGGCCCTGGCCTCCCGACGGACCGCGGCGTCGGCCAGGTCGAGCAGGTCCTGCATCGACCGCTCGATGCCGCGGCACAGCACCTCGATGTCGTCGGTGGTGTCGTAGTCGCCGGTGACGCCGAAGGTGAGGTCGCCGTTGTACGAGAAGATGGCGATGCCCACGCGGATGTGGCCCATCAGGGGCACGTAGCCGTAGGCCTTCTCCATGAGGCGGCCGCGGCAGTAGAGCGGGAGCTGCGGCCCGGGCACGTTGGTGGTGACGGTGTTGAGGCTGCGCTGCGGGGCACGGGCCATGATCCGACCACCCAGCGCGAGGAGCAGCGGGGGCGCGAACCCGGTGAGCGAGGTGAGCGCCTCTCCGGCCATGGCCTGCTTCGAGTCCTTGAGGCCGTCCATCTGCGCGGACACCGCGAGGAGGCGCTCGACCGGATCGGTGAGCTCGATGGGCAGGTCGGCGAACATGCCCGACACGCGGTTCTCCTGCACGCCGTCGCCCACCGCCACCCCGCTGGCGTCGCGCGGTCGGACCGACACGGGCACCAGCGTGCGCACGACGCGGTCGACGGACTCACCGCGGGCGAGCAGCAGGTCGCGGAAGCCACCGGTGATGGCGGCGAGCACCACGTCGTTGAAGGTGCCGCCCACGTGCTCGCGGATGTGCTTGATCTGGGAGACGGTGACGTCGGTCCAGGCGTAGCGCCGGTGCGGGCCGATGGGGCCGTTCAGCGTCGACTGCGGTGTCTGCTGCGTCAGGTTCGACATCGACCGCACGCCGTGCAGCACCTCCGACAGCTGGGCCACCGCGTGGCGCGGGACGCGCAGCGCGGCCCGAACGGCGCGCAGTTGCTCGTAGGGGCTGCGGGCCATGTCGGAGATGGCCTGGGTGGCGAGCTGCAGCGACGACGGCCCCGGCTCGGGCTCCCAGTGGTCGGGGACGGGCGGCGACGGCTCGGGGGAGAGGTCCATGATGATGGACAGCAGCTCGGCACCGGACACCCCGTCGACGATGGCGTGGTGGACCTTGGACACCAGGACCCACTTGTCGTCCTCGAGGCCCTCGACCATCCACATCTCCCAGAGGGGGCGGGCGCGGTCGAGCTGCAGGCCCATGAGGCGTGCGACCAGCAGGCGGAGCTGCTCCTCGCTGCCGGGCGACGGCAGTGCCGTGTGCCGGAGGTGGTACTCGAGGTTGAAGTGCTCGTCGTCGACCCACACCGGCCGGCCGAGGTCGAAGGGCACGAAGCGGGCCACCTGGCGGTAGCGGGGGACCAGCGCCAACTTGCCGCGCAGCATGGACCGCACCTCGGCGAACGGTGGTGGAGGCCCGGCGAACACCGCCACCGAGCCGATGTGCATGTGGCTGACGTTGTCCTCCATGTGCAGGAAGGAGGCGTCGAGTGGGCTCATGCGGTCGACGGTCATGGCGGCCCCCTGGGGGATCGGGTGCGTTGTCGGTGGTCTACACCTCGACGCGGCGGCCTGCTCGGTCGGCGACCCGCGCGGCCCCGTACCCGGCCACGATGACGGCCATGATGGCGAACGTCGGCGGCAGCGAGGGCACCGCGTAGGCGAGCCCGAGGCCGAGCCACACCTCGACGAGCGCGACCCCGCCGGACAGGGCCAGGGCACGGAAGGGACGCCGCGTGATCAGCAGCGCGGTGGCGGCGGGGCCCGTCAGCAGCCCGAGGAGCTGGAGCGCGCCCACGGCAGGCGCGGCTTCGGCTGCCGTGACGGCCACCAGCACGAGCAGCGCCGTTCCGAGCAGCCGCACCGGGACGCCACGCGCCGAGGCCACGGCCTCGTCGAAGCTGGCGAACAGCAGCGGCCGTGCCAGCCCGGTGAGGACCAGCACCACCCCGAGGCAGGTCAGCACCGCGAGCACGGTGGCGTGGTCGCTCAGCCCGAAGATGGAGCCGAACAGCACCGTGATGCCGGCGCGGCTGTCGCCGGTCGACGACGACGTGGTGTAGAGCGACAGGAACAGCACGCCCAGGCCGAGCAGCCAGGCGAACACGCTGCCGATCACCACGTCGTCGGCCCGCCCGCGCGGCCCGAGGGCACCGAGCAGCAGGGCCACGAGGATGGTGCCGGCGAAGAGGCCGACGTGCACGTCGAGCCCCGCGGCCAGCGCCGCGAGGGCGCCGGTGAACGCCGCGTGGCCCAGCGCGTCGCCGGTGAAGACCTGCGCCCGGACCACCAGGAAGTAGCCGACCATGCCGGCCGCCACGGCGATGGCCCCACCGGCCAGCGCAGCGTTGCGCGTGAACTCCTGGCCGAGGAAGTGGCCGACGCCGGCGAGCGGTGCGAGCGCGAGGATCACGGCGCCCGCTCCGGCTGCGGGCGGTGGCGACCGCGGTGTGCCACCGCGTGGACCGCGTGCACCACGACGTAGAGGCCGAACGCGAGCGACGTGACCCAGAACCCGATCGGGTAGGTCGTGTAGTAGGCGAGGGTCAGCCCCGCCCACGTCACCGCAAGGCCGAGCACGACCGCCAGCACGATGCCCAGGCCGGGTCGGAGGGTGAAGCGCCGGGCGGTGGCCGGCGGCAGGACGAGCAGCGCGAACACCAGCAGCGAGCCGGTGATCTGGCTGGCGCCGGCCGCCGCGGCACCGAGCAGCAGGAGGAAGCCCACGCCGAGGGCCGCCACCGGGATGCCCCGGGCGAGCGCGGTGCCGGGGTCGACCGAGGCGAACATGAGCGGCCGGCCGATCGTGGCGACAGCCGCCACGCAGACGACGGCCACCACGGTGAGGGCCACGACCTGGCCCGTGGTGACGCCCAGGAAGCTGCCGAACAGCAGGGCGTTCGTGCCCTCGAGGTTGCCGTGGTACAGCGAGATGAAGAGGTAGCCCGTGGCCAGCGCGGCGGCCTGGGCGAGGCCGATGACGGCGGGCTCACCGCGGTCGTCGCCTCCGGCACCGCGGCCCGAGAGCGCGGCGATGACCAGCGCGCACAGCAGGCAGGCGGCGAAGTAGCCGAGGGCCGGTGGGGCGCCCAGCCACGCCGCGGCGGCCGCCCCGGGGAAGCCCACGATGGCCAGGGTGTGGCCGACGAAGGCCTGACGCCGCAGCACCATGAACCAGCCCACGACCGCCGACAGCACGGCCACCGCGGTGCCGGCGCGGAAGGCGTTGACCATGAACGGGTACCGGAACATCTCCCGCACGTCGGCCACCACGTTCCACGAGAGGTGGGGTGTGGCGAGCGCGAGCGGGCCGGGGAGCGCGCCGAGCATCAGTGCCCGGGGTGGTGCGGTGCGGCGCCGTGTCGGTCGGTGTGCACGGCGGGTGCCTCGGGTTGGCCCACCACCACCGACCGTCCGTCGGACGCGCGCAGCCCCTCCACCGGGGTGCCGTACAGGAGCGTCAACGATTCGCTGGTGACGACCTCGGCGGGTGGTCCCGACATGGCGTGGCCGCGCCCCAGGTACACGACCTGGTCGAGGTAG
>JADGOP010000128.1 GCA_017882935.1 Actinomycetota bacterium | reverse complement strand
GGCGACCGGCCATCGAGACTAGCCGCGCCGATCGCCCGACCCGCCTCCTGCGCGCCCCACCAGCACTTCTGGGGACGGATATGTGCTCCTGGCGCGCAGATCCGTCCCCGAAACGCGGTGGGTGGCGGGGTCAGCCGGGGGTGAGGGCCACCTTGAGGTCCTCGAGGACAGGGCTGGGGCCCGGGTCGACGCCCTCGCGGGCGGCCACCTCGAGGCTCACGAAGTCGCCCATGAGCACCAGGTCGAGCAGCTGCGCCAGCGGGCCGTCGCCCTCGGCGCGCACCTCGTGCACGCCGGCCACGACCTCGTCGAGGATGTCGGCGACCAGCGAGAAGCGCCGCGACACCTGGGGGTGCTCGTGGTCGTGGCGGAGCTGCAGCAGCGTGAACACCTGCCGGGTGACGTCGCCGTCCTGGCCGAAGCCACAGATCTCGTTGTGGCACAGCTCCGGCACCACGTTGGCGAAGGCGGGCACCTTGGCGTTCTCGTTCAGCTGCGCCTTCCAGCGCGCCGCGGCCACGCCTCCGAGGGCCTCGCCGCCCTGCACCAGCGCCATGGTGCGGCCGAGCTTGTGGGCCAGCGCCACCGCGGGGCTGGCCGGGCCCACCAGCTGGTCGCGCCGGCGCTGCAGCTGCTCGACGGCCAGGTGCACCCAGCCGGTGGCGCCGGGGAAGAGGCCGATGCGCTCGAGCACGACGAGCAGCGGGATTGACAGCGCGCCGAGCGCGGCCCGCGGCATGGGGATGTCGTCGGGCAGCGGCACGCAGGGCGCGCCCCACTCGGCCGCCAGCCGGGCGAGCTCGCCACCGTGCGCCACGGCGAGCACCTGGCCTCCGGCCGCCCGGGCCTCCTGCACCGCCTCGAGGGTCTCCTCGGTGTTGCCCGAGAACGAGACCGCGATGACCAGGGTCGAACGATCGACGAACGACGGGGGCTCGTAGCCCTTGTGCACCACCACGGGCACCGGCATGAACGGGCCCGCCACCGCCGCGAGGAGGTCGCCGGCGATGCCGCTGCCGCCCATGCCGAGGACGAGGATGTTGGCGACGTCGTCGTGCTCGGGAAGGGGGCCCACCGCCTCCCCCACCGCGACGGCGTCGGCGACCTGCTCGGGGAACGCGGCCGCGACGTCGAACATGCCGAGCGAGTCGAGGCGGTCCGGCCCGCCCGGGCCCGCCCCCTGACCGCCGGCCACCGGTCAGCCCTCGCCGGTGCTGCGGATCGACTCCCCGGCCGCCCGCCCGACGAGCGTCTGGTGCTCGTCGTCGGTGACCGCGACGGCTTCGTCGACCAGCATGATCGGGATGTCGTCGCGAACCTCGTACTTGCGGTGGAGGCGGGGGTTGTAGAGGAAGCCGTCGTCCTCGAAGTAGAGGAGGGGGCCCTTGTCGTCGGGGCACACCAGGATGTCGAGGAGCTGCGCGTCGAGTGCCATGGTGAATCAGTCCTTGCTGATGAGGTCGCGGATCTCGGCCACGTGCGTGTCGACGTCGGCCGGCGTGGGTGCCTCGAGGTTGAGGCGGAGCAGGGGCTCGGTGTTGGACGGGCGCAGGTTGAACCACCACTCGCCGAGGTCGACGGTGAGCCCGTCGAGCCGGTCCTGCGGGTGGTCGCGGTAGGCCTCGGCGACCCGGGCGATGACCTCGTGCACGTCGGCCACGCGGGTGTTGATCTCGCCGGAGTCGGCGTAGCGCTCGAACGGCTTGCGCAGCTCCGACAGCGGCTGGTCGCTGGCCGAGAGCAGATCGAGCACGTGCATGGCGGCGATGAGCCCGGAGTCGGCGCGGTAGTTGTCGCGGAAGTAGTAGTGCGCGGAGTGCTCGCCGCCGAAGGCCGCACCCGTCTCGGCCATGACGGCCTTCACGAACGAGTGCCCCACGCGGGTGCGCACCGGGGTGCCGCCCTTCTCGGTGACGATCTCGGGGACGGCCTTGGAGCAGATGAGGTTGTAGAGGATGGTGGCACCGGGCTCGCGCTCGAGGATGGCGCTGGCCACCATGGCCGTGGTGGTGGAGCCCGAGAGTCCCACCCCCAGCTCGTCGACGAGGAACACGCGGTCGGCGTCACCGTCGAAGGCGAGCCCGAGGTCGGCGCCCGTCTCGACGACGCGGGCGCGGAGGTCGGCCTGGTTCTCGGGCTGGATCGGGTCGGCGGGGTGGTTCGGGAAGGTGCCGTCGAGCTCGCCGTAGAGGATCTCGAGGTCGAACGGCAGCGCCTCGAAGACCGCGGGCACGACCAGGCCGCCCATGCCGTTGGCCGTGTCGGCGACGACCTTGAGGGGACGCAGCGCGCCGGGGTCGGTGAGGAACGAGCGCACGTGCGTGGCGAAGTCGGCCAGCACGTCGCGGGACGTCAGCGTGCCGGGAACCGCTGCCGGTGCGGGGAGCTCGCCCGAGGCGACCTCCTTGATGCGGCGCAGCCCCGTCTCCTCACCCACCGGGCGGGCGCCCGAGAGGCAGAACTTGATGCCGTTGTACTGGGCCGGGTTGTGCGAGGCCGTGAACATGGCGCCGGGCGCGTCGAGCGCGCCGGCCGCGTAGTAGAGGAGGTCGGTCGAGCCGAGCCCGAGGTCGACCACGTCGACGCCCTGCGACCGCACCCCCTCGGCGAACGCGCCGACCAGCTCCACACCGGTGGGTCGCATGTCGCGCGCCACCAGCACCCGCGTGGTGGCGGGCTCGGACTCGTGGAGGAAGGTGGCGAACGCGGCGCCGATGGCGCGGCACAGCTCGGCGTCGAGCTGGTCGGGCACGGTCCCGCGCACGTCGTAGGCCTTGAAGACAGCGTCGATGGCAGACATGGCGGGCGTGAGCCTAGTTGGGGCCGTCGACCTCGCCGGGAACGACCGTGGGCGGCGGCTCGCCGTCGTCGGACCGCCCCTCGGGCCCCTCGGGGTCGAGCGGCGGGACGGGCGGCGGCAACGGCGGCTCGGGCACCGTGCCCCAGCCGGGCAGCGGCTCCTGGGGCACGGGGTCGTCGGCGATGCCCCCGCTGGGGCCGAGCAGCCGCGACCACCCGCCGGCCACACGCACCGGAGGCAGCTGCGAGAGCACGATGAGCGAGGCGATGCCGGCGAAGGTGAGCGCCCAACCCGTGTCGTCGACCGGGGTCCAGCCGTACTGCAGGCGCACGTGCTTCGAGGTGGGGATCACGACCATGAGGTTCGGCGTGACCCGGTACGGCCCCTTGGCGCCGGAGACGTGCCAGTTCGGGTAGTAGGAGATCTTCACCAGCACCGGCACGCCCACCTTGTCGACGTCGAAGTCGAGGTGGTCGGTGCCCGGCTTGATGTTGGTGACCGTCACCTTGGGCAGCTTGGGGCTGTCGACCTTCGGCAGCGGGTCGACGGTGGCGCCACCGGTGACCGCCGTGACCGTCTGGGTCACCGCGCTCCACTGCTTGCTCCAGAGGCTCGGGTCGACCTTGACGCGCTGCCACGACTTGGGCCCGGTGCTGGCGAACGGCACCGACCAACGGCTGGGGTCGAGGTACCAGTCGGCCGTGGGGTTGATCCACGACTTGTACTGGTCCTGCACGTTCCACACCACCGGCTGGTGGGTGAGCGGCTGGACCAGCTCCGAGTCGCGCACCTGGTACACGTGCCAGGGGCCCGACACGGCCACCTTCTGCAGGTCGGCGGTGTCGGCATCGGCGGCCTGCACGGCCCGCGAGGAGTCGGCCAGGTAGTACTTCACCCCGAGCAGGCGCAGGTGCTGCACGCCCTTCTGCAGGTCGAACCCCGGGTAGGGCAGGTCGCGCTCGGGGTTGCTGGGCTTGTCGGCCAGCTCCGACGCGTTGAGGAAGTGGTACGGCGTGGTGGCCGAGGACTCGAAGTAGAGGCCCTCCATCGACCCGATGCAGCTGTCGGTCCAGTACGGCAGCAGCATCAGCGCCATGGGGGTGCCGTAGCCGCCCTCGCGGTCGTTGTCGGTCTCCCACATGGCCCGCCCGCAGCCGTGCGCGGGGTCCTCGCCGAGCGACTTCATGGTGTTCACGATGGCCTGGTACTCGGGGAACGCCTGCTTGTTCTCGTACCCCGTGTAGTTCCAGCGCGCCCAGTCGGGCCCCGCGTTCGAGTCCCTGGTGCTGAACCACAGGAAGTGCACCGCGCCGCTCTTGTCGACGTGCTCGAAGGGCAGGTAGCCGCGCAGGGGCAGGCCCACGAACACGAACGCGCCGAGCCCCACGAGCACGGTGAGGCTGCCCGAGAGCCATTGCGCAGGCCGCGGCTGGCGCCGGGCGGCGAGGGTGGACAGCGCGAAGAGCACGCCCGACACGCCGTAGGCCGCGAGCAGGAACAGGGCCAGGTAGAAGAAGGGCAGCACCCGGGCGTTCCACAGCTGGATCTGGGGCATGAAGACCACGGCCAGCGTGGTGGCCACGCAGCACAGGAACAGCCACACACCCACGCGGTTGCGGTACGCGAGCGAGACCACCAGGCCCACCCCCGCACAGAGGAAGAGCCAGGTGAACGCGTGCGGGGCGAGGTAGTTCTTGAGGTGCAGGCCGGGCTCGGGCAGCTGCTCGAAGCCCATGTCGATGGTGTAGTTGCGCCGCCAGTAGAAGGGGAACATCCAGAACGAGGCCAGCGCGCCGCCCGTGAGGAGGGTGGCCGCCAGCCACTTGAGGCGCCCGAGCGACGGCTTGACCACGAACACGAGGGCCGTGGCCAGCAGGGCGAAGAAGAACGGCAGCAGGTGGCACAGGCCCACCAGGGCGAGCAGGCCCGCCGCGAGCGCCCGGTGGCGGCCGGTGCGGAGCCCTCTCGCCAGCACGCCGAAGTAGACCAGCGACAGCGAGAGGGCGATCGAGAACGAGTACTCGCCCGCCATCGTCGAGGCCATGTTGCCGCCGATGATGTTGCCCGTGCCGATGAGGTTGTGGGTGCCGGGGTAGTACACCAGCGGCTCGCGGTTGTACACGTAGAGCAGCGCCGCGAGGGCGAACAGCGGCGGCGCGGGGAACTTGAGGTCGGCCAGCTTGGCGAAGGCCCACGCCGAGACCGGCAGCGACACCAGTCCCGCCACGGTGACGAACTTGAACGCCACGTTGTAGGGCACGGGGACGCAGAGCACGGCGCCGAGCAGCCCGGCGACGACCAGCACCTTGCGCACCCGGAACAGGCCGCGCACCACGAAGCCCGACACCGCCACCGCCAGGCAGACCACCACGCCCACGGGCGCGAGCCACCAGGGCAGGCCGACGTGCACGGCGATGATGGCCAACGCCGGGGCGACCATGTAGTAGCCGAAAGCCGGGAAGCCGGCGTACCAGTCGGGGGTCCAGCCCGACACGCGCCCGTGCGGGAGCACGTGCTTGAGCAGGTACATCGGGCCCCAGACGTGGGCCCCCATGTCGCCGCCGGTGGGCGTGGAGTTCTGCACCAGCAGGTCGGGGTGGACGGTGAGGAAGACGTAGACCGCGGAGCCGCCGACGATGAGGAGCGTGATCCACGCCGACAGGGGCTGGTCGATGATCCGCAGCACCCACTGCACGAGCCGCTCCCGCGACGCGGCATAGCCAGGCGCGAGGGGTGGGAGGTCGTCGCGGTCGACCCGGGCGACCGGGAGCGGCGTCTCGATGTCGTCCCAGTTCGGGTCGACGGGCTCGACCGGCTCGCCCAGGTCGGGCGGACCCGTGGGGCCGACCGGCTCGTCGCCGACGTCGCGCGCCCCCCAGGCGTCGGGCGGGTCGGCCGTGGCCACCGCGGTAGCGGGCTCGTCGACCGCACCGCCGGGCGCTGGACCGGACGCGGGATCGGCCACCGGAGCCGTGCCCACGGCGCGCCCCTCGGGGAGGGGATCGGTGGGTCGGGGGTCGTCGGGCGTCATAGTGCGTCGATCATGGTGGCACGGGGAGGGGGCGAACCGGTCACCGGGAGAGCAGCGCGAACACGGTCACGCCGTTGAAGGCCATGTGGGCGAAGATCGAGGGCCCGAGCCGTCCGGACCGCTGTGCCAGGACGGCCAGGACCATGCCGAAGACGGCCAGGGCGGGCAGCTGCAGCAGCTCGAAGTGGCTGGCCCCGAAGATCAGGCCGCACCACACCACCGCCCAGCCGTTCCCCACGCGGCGCTCGAGGGCCCGCAGCAGCAGGCCCCGGTAGAACAGCTCCTCGACGACCGGCGCGGCGATGACCACGATCAGGACCAGCAGCACCGCGCCGCCCACCGAGTGGTGCGCCTTGTCGGCGAGGTGCTTCGCCACCTCGTCGAGGTCGCTCAGGTGCTTGCGGAGTATCACCACCCACAGCCAGGACACGGCCGGGACCAGCAGGAGCTGCGATCCGAGGCCGACCACGCCCCCGACGGGCACGTCGACCAACCGGGCCTTCAGCCCGAAGTCGATGCGCACGCCGTTGCCCTTCACCCGGGCGGCGTAGACGGGCGCGCCGACGAGGCCCACCCACAGCGGCACCTGGGTGACGGCCACCAGCCACAGGGGCCAGCTGTCGACCTTGGTCGTGCTGTAGCCGGCGGCCCCGACGATGAGGCCGCCCACGATCACCGCGAAGACCTGCGCGACCACCCAGCCCACGGCCGCGTCGCCGAGGCCCCAGGTGGGCTCGACGAGGGGGGTGCCGTCGGGTGAGGTGGCGGGGGCGTCAGCCATGGGCGGCGGGTGCGGGTCGAGGGGCGGAGGGCACGGCTACAGCATCCCCCGGGAGCGCGGCGGAGCGGGGTCGGCCCCGGCGCCCGGCTCAGCTGGCGAGCTGGCGGGCCGAGTCGGAGAACAGCGGGGTGACCGAGGTGCGGCGGTCCTGCAGGATCCAGCCCCGCGGCACCGACAGCGTGTCGGCGTGGCGCACGCACAGGTCGTGCGTCATGGGGTGGGCCTCGTCGGCA
>JADGOP010000127.1 GCA_017882935.1 Actinomycetota bacterium | reverse complement strand
GCCCCGGCGGAGACCTTCACCCGGTTGGCGTCGGCGGCGGCGTTCAGCTCGACCTCCTTGGCGGCAGCCTCGGCGGCGGAGATGCGGGCGTCGCGGTCGGCCTTGGCGAGGGTGGTCTGCTGGTAGGCCTGCGCGTCGGCCGGCTTGCGCACCGTGGCCTGGAGGCGCTGCTCCTCGCGCTGGGCCTCGAGCTCGGCCACCGAGGTCTCCTCCACCACCACCTGCTGGCGGGACTTGGCCTCGCTCAGCGGGCCGGCCTGGCTGGCGATGGCCGACGCCTGGTCGATCTCGGCCTGATAGCCAGCCTGCTTCACCTGGCTGGAACGGCGCGCCTCGGCCTTCATGGCTTCGGCCTCCTGCTCCTTCTCGGTGGCGAGGCGGTCGGAGTCGGCCTGGGCGATGCGGGCCTGGCTGGCCACCGCGGCGGCGTGCGGCGCACCGAGGTTGCGGATGTAGCCGGTGGGGTCCTCGATCTCCTGGATCTGCAGCGAGTCGACGATGAGCCCCAGCTTCTCCATCTCGGTGCCCGACGACTGCCGCGTGGCCTGGGTGAGCTTCTCTCGGTCGCGGATCATGTCCTCGACCGTCATCGAGCCGACGATGGCCCGGAGGTGCCCCGCGAAGACGTTGTGGACCCGCTGGTCCATCTGGGCCTGCTGGTCGAGGAAGCGTCGCGCGGCGTTGGCGATCGACACGTAGTCGTCGCCGACCTTGTAGATGACCACCCCGCGGATGCCGAGCGGGATGCCCTGGTGGGTGACGCACTCGATGGCGAGGTCGGCCTCGCGCAGGTCGAGCGAGAGCCGGCGCACGGCCTGCACGCCCGGCAGCACGAGCTTGCCCTTGCCCGTGACGATGCGGAAGCCGAGGCCGGCGCTCTCGCCGGTGGGCTCGGCCGCAGCCCGGAGGCCGGAGATGATGAGCGCCTCGTTGGGCTCGGCGACGCGCCACATGGACTTGAAGATGACGATCGCGATGATGAGCGCCGCCACGACGGCGATGGCGATGATGAGCAGTGGGTTCAACAGATGCCCCTGGTTCGGTCAGATGGGGGAGACGACGATGGTCCGCGGCGGGTCGTACTCGACGACCAGGACGCGGCTGCCGGTGGTGATGGTCTCGGTGCGATCGAGGGCGTAGGCGTGGAACGCCTCGGCTCCACCACGGACCGAGAGCATCACCTCACCGATCTCACCCGGGGCGATCTCCCCCGTGACCCGGCCGGTCTTCCCGACCATCGCGTGGTCTGTCATGTGTCCTCCGGCCTGCGCTCCGCCGCGTGCTGCGATGTCCCGGTCGATCGCCGGCTCGCCGCCAGATTGCCACGTCGGGAGCACCTCGGTCGGCGGTGCGGTATCCGTGGTGCCCCTCGACCTCGCCCGTCGTAGCCTGCCCCGCATGGCAAGCACCAAGGTCGGCGTCCAACTCCACCCCCAGGCAACCACCGTCGAGGCCCTGCGCGAGGGCTGGCGGGCGGCCGACGCCCTCGGCGTGGACTCGATCTGGGTGTGGGACCACTTCTTCCCGCTCTACGGTGACCCCGACGCCGCCCACTTCGAGGCCTACACGCTGCTCGCGGCCATGGCCGTCGACACCAGCCACGCGCAGCTCGGTGCGCTGGTCACGTGCAACTCCTACCGCAACCCCAACCTGCTGGCCGACATGTCGCGCACCATCGACCACCTGAGCGGGGGCCGGTTCGTGCTCGGCATCGGGTCCGGGTGGTTCGAGCGCGACTACACCGAGTTCGGCTACGAGTTCGGCACCGGGCCGTCCCGGCTCAAGGTGCTCGCCGAGTCGCTCCCCGTCATCAAGGAGCGGCTCGCCAAGCTCTCCCCGCCGCCGGTCGGCAAGCTCCCGATCCTCATCGGTGGCGCGGGGGAGCAGGTCACCCTGCGGCTGGTCGCCGAGCACGCCGACGCCTGGAACACCTTCGGCCCGGCCGACTCCTACGCCGCCAAGAACGCCATCCTCGACGAGTGGTGCGCCAAGGTCGGGCGTGACCCCGCCGAGATCGAGCGCACCATCGCCATCAGCGCGGGCGAGGTCGACGCCTGGGAGTCGTTCGTCGAGGCCGGCGCCACCCACCTCATCGTGATGACGGGCGACCCCTTCGACCTCGACGCGGTGGCCCGCCTGCGCGACCTCACCCGCGCCTGACCCCCGGGGCGGTTCCCGACGACAGTCGAACAGGTGTTCGATAGTCTGGGTGGGTGGGGTTCAACAATCCGTCGCTGCCGTGGAGCGAGCTCGAACGACGGTTGTCGGGCCGCGCGCCCACGGCCCCACCGGGTGCCGACGGGGGCGACAGCCCGGCCTGGTCGCGCCGGCGCGGCCCCTACGAGGCCCCACCCGACCTCACGTCCCGGTCGCGCCCCCGCCCGCCCACCGTCCCCTACGCCGAGCTCCACGCCCACTCCAACTTCAGCTTCCTCGACGGCGCCTCGTCGCCCGAGGCGCTGGCCGAGGAGGCCGCCCGGCTCGGCCTCGAGGCCCTGGCCCTCACCGACCACGACGGCTTCTACGGTGTGGTCCGCTTCGCCGAGGCCGCCGCGGAGGTCGGCCTGCCCACGGTCTTCGGCGCCGAGGTCACCCTCGACGGCCCCGACCACCCGGTGGTGGGCGCCCCCGACCCGCCGGGGCGGCACCTGGTGGTGCTCGCCGACGGCCCGGCGGGCTACGCCGCGCTGAGCCGGACCCTGAGCCTGGCCCAGCTCGCGGGCGAGAAGGGCGCGCCCCGCCTGACGCTCGACGAGCTCGTCGACCAGCTCGGCCGGGGCGGAGCAGCGGGGGAGCTGACACCCGGAAGGCGAAGCCGCACCGACGAAGGAGGTGCCAAGGTGATGGTCCTCACGGGGTGCCGCAAGGGGACGGTGCCCCGGGCGCTCGAGGACGAGGGGCCCGCGGCGGCCGCGCGCGAGCTCGGGCGCCTCGTCGAGGGCTTCGGCCGCGACCGGGTGTGGGTGGAGCTGTGGGACCACGGCCACCCCCTCGACGGGCCCCGCAACGATGCCTTGGCCGAGCTGGCGGTCCGGGCCGGGGTGGGGGTGGTGGCCACCAACAACGTGCACTACGCCACGCCGCTCGACCGGCCCCTCGCCACGGCGCTGTCGGCGGTGCGCGCCCGGTGCAGCCTCGACGAGCTCGACGGCTGGCTGCCGGCCGCCTCCCTGGCCCACCTGCGGTCCGGTGCCGAGCAGCGCCGCCGGTTCGCCCGCTACCCCGGCGCGGTCGAGGCCTCGGTCGAGCTGGCGCGGGCCGCGGCGTTCGACCTGCGGCTGGTCGCGCCCCGGTTGCCGCCCTTCCCGTGCCCCGACGGCCTCGACGAGATGGCGTTCCTGCGGAAGCTGGTGCACGAGGGCGCGGTCCACCGCTACGGCCCCCGTCCGCGCGCCTCCTCCCGGGTTTCGGGGACGGTTTCGGTCGATATCGCGCCGAAACCGTCCCCAGAACGCGGTGGTGGAGAGGTGGGGGAGGTGGGGCCGCGGGCGTGGGCGCAGCTCGACCACGAGCTGGAGGTCATCGGGCAGCTCGGGTTCCCCGGCTACTTCCTGGTGGTGTGGGACATCGTGCGGTTCTGCCTCGAGCACGACATCCTCTGCCAGGGCCGCGGCTCGGCGGCCAACTCGGCGGTGTGCTTCGCCCTCGGCATCACCAAGGCCGACGCGGTGCGGCTGGGGCTGCTGTTCGAGCGCTTCCTGTCGCCGGGGCGCGACGGTCCCCCCGACATCGACCTCGACATCGAGAGCGGGCGCCGCGAGGAGGTCATCCAGTACGTCTACGACCGCTACGGGCGCCACAACGCCGCGCAGGTCGCCAACGTGATCACCTACCGGCCCCGCTCGGCCGTGCGCGACATGGCCCGCGCCCTCGGCTTCGCCCCCGGGCAGCAGGACGCCTGGGCCAAGCAGGTCGACCGGTGGGGCGACGTCCCCGACGGGTCGGGCCACGACATCCCCGAGTCGGTGCTCGACCTGGCCCGCCAAGTCGAGCACGCGCCCCGTCACCTCGGCATCCACTCGGGCGGCATGGTCATCTGCGACCGGCCCGTCATCGAGGTGTGCCCGGTCGAGCATGCCCGCATGCCGAACCGCACGGTGCTGCAGTGGGACAAGGACGACTGCGCGGCGGCCGGCCTCGTGAAGTTCGACCTGCTGGGCCTGGGGATGCTCACCGCGCTGCACGGAGCCGTCGACCTGATCCGCCGGTACCGCGGCTACGAGCTCGACCTGGCGGCTCTCGAGCAGGAGGACGCGGTCTACGACATGCTCTGCCGGGCCGACTCGGTGGGGGTGTTCCAGGTCGAGTCGCGCGCCCAGATGGCCACCTTGCCCCGCCTGCGGCCCCGCACCTTCTACGACCTCGTGGTGGAGGTGGCGCTCATCCGCCCGGGGCCCATCCAGGGCGGCTCGGTGCACCCCTACATCCGGCGGCGCAACGGCAAGGAGCCGGTCACCTACCTCCACCCGCTGCTCGAGCCGTCGCTGGCGAAGACCCTCGGCATCCCGCTGTTCCAGGAGCAGCTCATGCAGATGGCCATCGACGTGGCCGGGTTCAGCCCCACCGAGGCCGACGAGCTGCGCCAGGCGATGGGCGCGAAGCGCAGCAAGGCCCGCATGGAGCGGCTCCGCGAGCGCTTCTACATGGGCATGGCCGCGCGCGAGATCACCGGTGCGGTCGCCGACGAGATCTGGGAGAAGCTGGCGGCGTTCGCCAACTACGGCTTCCCCGAGAGCCACTCGGTGAGCTTCGCCTACCTCGTCTACTCGTCGGCGTGGATCAAGCTCCACGAGCCGGCGGCGTTCTGTGCTGCGCTGCTCAACGCCCAACCGATGGGCTTCTACTCGCCGCACTCGCTGGTGCAGGACGCGCACCGCCATGGCGTCGAGGTGCACCGCCCCGACCTGGTCCGCTCGGAGGCGGGTGCGGTGCTGGAGCCGTGCGCCGGCTCGCACCACGACGTGGCGGTGCGGCTGGGGCTGGGGTCGGTGCGCGGCATCGGGTCGGAGCTGGCCGAGGAGGTGGTGGCCGAACGGGAGGCCGGTGGCCCGTTCCTCGACGCCGCCGACCTGTCGCGCCGCACCGGACTGACCCGACCCCAGCTCGAGGCCCTGGCCACCGCCGGGGCCTTCGACTCGTCCGAGGGGCAAGGCGACGAAGGAGCCGCCGCGTCGCAAGGCTGCGGAGGCGCCAGCCGGAGCAGCGGGGGGGAGGGGAGTCGGATGGCGCAGCCCGAGGGGCAAGGCGACGAAGGAGCCGCCGCCCCTCGCAAGCAGAATCGCAGGGAGGCGCTGTGGGCGGCAGGGGCCGCGGCCCAGTCGAAGCCGGGGCGCCTGCCGGGCATCGTCACGGGCACCGACGCGCCGACCCTGCCCGGCATGACCGCGCACGAGGAGGCCCTGGCCGACCTGTGGGCCACCGGCATGACCGCCGAGGGCCACCCCACCCGCTTCGTGCGCGACGTCCTCGATCGGCTGGGGGTCGTGACGGCGTCCGGGTTGGCCACGCACCCCACCGACGCGAAGGTGGTGGTCGGCGGGGTGGTCACGCACCGCCAGCGCCCGGCCACGGCAGGCGGCACGATCTTCATCAACCTCGAGGACGAGACCGGCCTCGTCAACGTGGTGTGCTCGAAGGGCTGCTGGGCCCGGCACCGCCACGTGGCCCGCACTGCGCCGGCAATGCTGGTTCGGGGCCGCCTCGAGCGGGCCGAAGGGGTCATCAACGTGATCGCCGAGAAGCTCGAGCTCCTCCCGCTGGGCGCCGACCGGTTGCGGTCACGCGACTTCCGCTAGCTGTGGAACTGACGGACGGGGTTCTGGGAGGCCGCGCGGATAGGGCGCTTCCACGTCGCTCGACAGGACGGCCTCTCAGAACAAGGGCCTGTGCTTGCTGGGTCGGACGAGCGAACAGGTTCCGGGGCGGCTGCGCCGCAGCCGCCTATCCGCTCGTCCTCTGGGGACGGAAATGCGCGCTGGGCGCACCTATCCGTCCCGAGAAGTCGGTGGTGCGGCGTCGGCGAGAGCCTCGGCGTCAGGCGATGACGGGCGACTGCACGCGGCTCACGACCACCTCGACCTCGAGGTCGGTCTCGCGGGCGAGGCGGGTGGGGACGTCGAGCTTGAGCCAGCGCGACATGCCCGGCGGGAGGGTCGACACGATGAGGCCGTCGAAGTGCTCGCCGCGCCGGAGCAGGACCCCGACGGCATAGACGGGGTTCACGTCGCCGATCTCGCCGGTGGCGTCGAGCCCGAGCTTGCGGAGCGCGTCGAGGCCGGCGTCGAGGCGTTGCTGGGCGGCGGCCCGCACCTCGCCCTCGGTCCAGACGTGGTCGGCCGGGTGGGTGACGGGGACGAGGAGGTGGAACCGGCACGGTCCGGCCTCGACGTGGCCGCGCAGGCGGTCGAGCAGGTCGGCACCGCCGAGGGTCCGATGGGCCACGATCAGGTAGCGACGCATGCACGCCTCCTCTCCGATCGGATCGGCACCCGCGGAGCGGACGTGTCGACCCTGTCTGAACGGTACGCCCGGCCGGGGGCCATTGCCAGGGCGGATTCCGTTCGTGTGCCGTTCGCGGCCGGCCCGCCGGTGGCGCCCGACGCTCCGTAGGCTGGACTCCGTCCGCAGCCGTAGACCGGGCGCGCCGGCCCGCCGGCCGTGCCCCGACAGGAGACCCCCATGTGGTTCGGCCGTGAGCCCACCCTTCCCGACGCCACCGACGCGCTCCCGGGCCGCGCCACCGCGATGCCGGTGGCGGCCGCCCACCACGTCAACGGCCATCCCCTCACCCCACCGTTCCCCGAAGGCTTCGAGCAGGCCGTGTTCGGGCTGGGGTGCTTCTGGGGCGCGGAGCGGGTGTTCTGGGAGACGCCTGGCGTG
>JADGOP010000126.1 GCA_017882935.1 Actinomycetota bacterium | reverse complement strand
GGCCCACCTGGAGCACCAGCTCCACCCCGGCGTCGGTGTGGTCGCCGGGGTAGCCCTTGCCGAGGTCGTGCAGCAGGGCGCCCACCAGCAGCAGGTCGGAGCGCTCGACGCGGTCGGCCAGGCGGGCCGCGTTGGCCACCGTCTCGAGCAGGTGCCGGTCGACCGTGTAGCGGTGGTAGGCGTTGCGCTGCGGACGGCTGCGCACCGGCTCCCACTCGGGGAGCACCCGGGTCCACACGTCGACGTGGTCGAGCGCCTCGATCACCGCGATCGCCCAGTGCCCGGCCCGCAGCAGGTCGACCAAGGCGCCACGGGCGCCGAGCGGCCAGGGGTCCGGGTACCGGGGGGCCTCGTCGGCGAGGCGCTGCAACGACGCCCGGCTGATGCGCGTGTGGTTGGTGGCCGCGGCCGCGGCGAGCCGCAGCACCAGCGTGGGGTCGTCGGCCGGCCGGGCATCGGGCGTGAGCTCGACGGCGCCGCCCTTGAGGACGATGCCGGCGGACAGCGCTCGACCATCGGCACCCCGCTTCGAGGTGGGCGCGCCCTCGGCCCGCCACCACACGTCGTCGACGGTCCAGGCGATCTTCTTCGCGGCCGCGGCCACCCGCGCCATGAGGACGTCCGCATCGGCGTCGCCGAGGGCCTTGGCCACCGCGTCCTGGTCCTGGAGCAGCAGCGCGTCGCCGCCGCGCGGGCCCGAGGCGCGCTGCAGCTCGATGCGCACGGCCAGCAGCTCGTCGTAGGCCTCGTCGAGCGCGTCGGCGTCGCCGTGGAAGAGCACCGGCCGGCCGGTCTCGGCCCAGCGCAGCGTGTGCACGTCGCGCAGCCCGCCGCGCCCCAGCTTGAGGTCGGGCTCGAGCAGGAACGCCACCTCACCGGCGCGCGCCGACCGCTCGTCGACCGACGCCTTGAGCGCGCCGAACCACTTGCGGCTTCGCTTCGTCCACGAGGCCTGTGCGCCCGCCTGGAGCGCACTGGCCAGCTCGGCGTCGCCGGCGATCAGGCGGGCGTCGAGCAGGGCCGTGGCGGTGTCGAGGTCGTCGGCCGCCAGCGACAGCGCCTCCTTGACGGTGCGCACAGCGTGGCCGAGGTGCACCTTGGCGTCCCAGATGGGGTACCAGATGCGCTCGGCGAGCTTGGCGACGTCGCTCTTGGGGGCGTGCAGGAGCAGCACGTCGAGGTCGCTGCCCGGGCAGAGCTCGCCGCGCCCGTATCCGCCCACGGCCAGCAGCGCCACGCCTTGCTGGTCGCCCGCGGCCCGCTCGAAGAGCTGGACCAGCCAGGCATCGGTGAGGGCGCGGTAGGCGTCGGAGAAGTGCCGTCCCTGGAGGGCCGTGTCGGCCAGGAGCGCGGCGCGGCCGCCGACGAAGTCGATGTCGAGGTCGGAGGTGCTGTGCATCACACCGCGTCGTGGTCGAGCTCACCAGTGCGGACCCGGATGATCTGCTCGACGGCCGTGACCCACACCTTGCCGTCGCCGATCTTGCCGGTGCGTGCCGCGGCCACCACGGCATCGGTGACGCGCTCGACATCGGTGTCGGCGACGAGCACCTCGACGCGGACCTTCGGCACGAAGTCGACCGTGTACTCGGCGCCCCGGTACACCTCGGTGTGCCCCGCCTGGCGGCCGAACCCCTGGACCTCGGACACGGTCATGCCCTGTACGCCGACGTCCTTGAGCGCCTGCTTCACCTCATCGATCTTGAACGGCTTGACGATGCAGGTGACCAGCTTCATTGCGAGGGGTCCTCGGGTCGGGTGGTTGGGGGACGGGTGCGATCGGACCGGCGGCTCATCGGATGCGGCCCATCGACCCGAACTCACCGAACGCGTAGGCCGTCTCTGCGTGCAGCGACAGGTCGAGGCCCTCGTGCTCGTCGTCTTCGGAGACCCGCAGGCCCATTGTGGCGTGGATGGCCTTGGCCAGCGCGAACGAGACCACGAACGAGAACACGAGGGTAACGCCCACCGCAAGGCACTGTTCACCCAGCAGGTGCATCCCGCCACCGAAGAAGAGGCCGTCGGCGCCTGCGGCGTTGACGGCCTTGGTGGCGAAGAGGCCGAGCAGCACCGAACCGAACAGCCCCCCGACCAGGTGCACGCCGATGACGTCGAGGGCGTCGTCGTAGCCGAAGCGGAACTTCAGCGAGATCGCCAGGAAGCACACCCCACCCGTGAGGAAGCCGATGAGCAGGGCGCTGAGGGTGTTCACGTAGCCGGCACAGGGGGTGATGGCCACCAGGCCGGCGACGGCTCCCGACGCAGCGCCGAGCGTCGTGGCGTGCCCGTCCTTGGCCCGCTCGATGGCGAGCCAGCCGAGCATGGCCGCCGACGCGGCGATGGTGGTGTTCATGGCCGCCTGGGCGGCCACCCCGTTGGCCGCGAGCGCGGAGCCGGCGTTGAAGCCGAACCAGCCGAACCACAGGATGCCGGTGCCGAGCATCGTCAGGGGGAGCGAGTGGGGCGGCATGGCCTCACGGGGCCAGTTCGCCCGCCGGCCGACCACCAGCACCACCGCCAGGGCCGCCGCGCCCGCGTTGACGTGCACCACCGTGCCGCCGGCGAAGTCGAGCGCGCCCCGTTGGGCCAGCCACCCCCCCGCGAACACCCAGTGGGCGACGGGTGCGTAGACGAACACCATCCAGAGGCCGATGAACACCGCGTACCCGCCGAACTTGAGGCGGTCGGCCGTGGCGCCCGTGATCAGCGCGGGCGTGATGATGGCGAACGTCATCTGGTAGGTCGCGAACAGGATGAACGGGATGGTCATGCCCGCCAGCGGTGCGGCGCCCACGTTGCGCAGGCCGATGTACTCGAACCCACCGATGAAGCCGCCGTCGCCGTACCTGCCGAAGGCCAGGCTGAACCCGACCAGCACCCACAGCACCCCGATGAGCCCCATCGCGAAGACGTTCTGCATCAGCATCGCCAGGACGTGCTTGGCCCGGACCATGCCGCCATAGAAGAACGCCAGTCCGGGCGTCATGAACAGCACGAGTGCCGTCGCCGTCAGGACCCATGCGGTGTCGCCGGAGCTCATGGGGCGCCACCTTCCCCGCGGACTGTTTCTGATCGGTTCCCGCTGTGTTTCCAGGAGGTGAACAATCCACAGGCTAGGGCCGCAAGGCAACCACCTCGGCGGCCACCTTGCGGGCCGCGACCTGCACGAGGTCCCACACGCTGGAGAACGGCGGGGCGTAGGCCAGGTCGAGGTCGACCACGTCGAACACCGTCATGCCCGCGGTCAGCGCGGTGGCGACGGTGTCGATCCGCTTGGCCGAGCCATCGGTACCCACGATCTGGCCGCCGAGCAGGCGACCGGTGCCGCGCTCGGCCAGCAGCTTCAGGGTGACGGCACCTAGATCGGGGAAGTAGCCCGATGCGACCGTGGTGTCGATGCGGGCCGCCACCCAGCCGAAGCCGGCCTCGTCGGCCTCGCGCTCCCCCAGGCCCGTGCGGGCCACCTCGGTCTGGCACACCTTGGTGATGGCGGTGCCGACCACGCCGGGGAACGAGGCGTAGCCCCCTCCCAGGTTGATGCCGGCCACGCGGCCCTGCTTGTTGGCCACCGTGCCGAGGGCCACGTGCACCTGCCGCCCCGACACGAGGTGGCGGCTCTCGGCGCAGTCGCCCGCAGCCCAGACGCCGTCGGCGCGGGTCCGCTGCCGCCGGTCGACGGCGATGGCGCCCTTGGCGCCCAGCTCGATCCCGGCGGACTCGGCCAACCCCGAGCTGGGTGCCGCGCCGAGCCCCAGCACCACCAGGTCGGCGTCGACGTGGCCGTCCTCGAGCAGCACCCGACCCGGCTCGAACCCCTGCACGCGCGTGGAGGTCCGGACGTCGACGCCCACGCCGCGCAGCGCGCCCGCCACCGGTTCGGCCATGTCGGCGTCGAGGGTGCCCATCACGTGCGGCGCGGCTTCGAGCATGGTGACGTTGGCGCCCCACCTGACGAACGCCTCGGCCATCTCCAGGCCGATGTAGCCGCCGCCGACCACCACCACGTTGTGGCAGCCGCCGCGACGCGCCCGTGCCAGCAGGGCCTCACCGTCGTCGACGGTCTGCACCCCGGCCACGAACGGGAGGTCGATGCCCGGAAGCGCCGGGCGCACGGGGTGGGCGCCGGTGGCGACGAGCAGCTGGTCGAAGCCGACGTGCAGGGTGCGGTCGTGGGCGTGGTCGCGCACCTCCACCTTGCGGGCCTCCAGGTCGATGCCGGTGGCCTCGTGGTGCAGCCGCACGTCGATGCGGTGGTTGTCGCGGAACTCCTGCGGGGTCCGCGCCACGAGCTGGTCGGCATCGGCGACGTCGCCGGCGACGAGGTACGGGATGCCGCAGGCGGAGTAGCTGGTGCGACTGCCCCGCTCGAGGGCCACGATCTCCAGGTCGGGGCGTTGGCGGCGGGCGTTCGACGCCGCGGACATGCCGGCGGCGTCACCACCGATGATGACGAGGCGCTCGGGCATGGCGGCAGGGTACCGGGAGGTGATGCCGGTCGGAGGTGGGTGGCTGCGCCAGACTGGCGGCATGGCTGTGCGAGAGGACTGTCGGCACTACTCCACGCGCACGACCCCGTCGGGTGAGGTCGTGCAGCGCTGCCGCGTCGGCGCCAACGAGGTCACGCCGTTCGCGTGCCCCGACCACTGCCTGTTCTTCGAGTCACGCTCCATCACCGACGCCGGCTGGCAGCGCTTCGACGACGACCGGCCGCCCGAGGACCCGTCCTAGCCCTCGCTCCGGCGGCGGTGCAGGACCACGTGGGCCTTGGCGGCGCCCCACATCAGCCCGGGCTCGTGCAGGGCCGGGTCGACGTCGGCGAACGACGCCGGCGACAGGTCGTAGACGTCGGCGGGGAAGGTGCGCTCGGCGAACTCGTCGCGCCGCGGCACGGGCGCGCCCGCGGCCTTCAGCACCGTGGTCGGGTAGCGCACCGCGTCGCGCAGCAGGCTGAGGGGGTTGAGGCGCTGCTGGTCGACGTCGAGCACCAGGAGGTCGCGCACCGCCGGCCCCACCTCGGCACGGGCGCGCTTCCCGGCCTCGCGCGCCGACGCCTCGGCCAGGTCACGGGCCGGGCCCGCCGCGAGGTGGTCGAGGTGGGCGCCCACGCATCGCTCGACCCAGCCGGGGAGGGCCTCGTCGACGGCGTCGGCGAGCGCGTCGGCGTACCCGGCCAGCCGCTCGAGGTCGAGGGGGTCGTCGGCGGCGTGCGTCATGCCCTCATCGTGGCAGGCTCCCCGGGTGAGGATCCGCGCGCTGTCGGTGTTCGAGGGCATCGTGTACCACTGCTGGGCGGTCGACCGGACGAACCCCTGCCGCCCCCTGCTCGAGGTCGACGCCGCGCTGCGCGAGGGCGACGCCGACCAGGGGCCCATCCTGCTGCCGATGGCCGACTACGTGAACATGGTCGGCGGCATCGAGATCGCCCGGCCGTGCATCGACGAGCTGCGCGCCCAGGGCCGCATCGTCGACCACCTCGGCGTCGCCCACATCGCCTTCCCCTTCTGGACGCCGATCGACCTCTCGGCGCCGTGAGCGCGAGGCTGCGCGGATGACCGCCCATCCGTTCCGGTTCACGCTGCAGGGCTCGCGGTGCCGCACCGTCGCCGAGTTCACCGAGCTGGCCCGCAAGGCCGAGGACCTCGGCTACCAGGCGGTCACCATCGCCGACCACTTCGACGGCCAGGTCGGCCCCCTGGTCGCCCTCGCCGCCGCGGCGCAGGTCACCACCACGCTCGAGCTGGGCACGCTCGTGCTGGCCAACGACTACCGGCACCCGGTCGTTGCCGCGAAGGAGATCGCCTCCCTCGACGAGCTGTCGGGCGGGCGTGTCATCTTCGGCCTCGGGGCCGGCTGGGCCCTCGACGACTACGAGCACGCCGGGCTCACCCTCGACCCGCCGGGGGTGCGGATCGACCGGCTCACCGAAGCCCTCGACGTCTACGACGCGCTCTTCTCGGGCGAGCCGGTGTCGTTCCACGGCGCGCACTACCGGGTCGACGGCATCGTCGGCGCCCCTCGGCCCGTCCGCCAGCCCCGACCCACGCTGCTCATCGGGGGTGGTGGCAAGCGGATGCTGCAGCTCGCCGCACGCCGCGCCGACATCGTGGCGGTCAACGTGAACCTCCGCGGTGGCCGCATCGACGCGTCGGTCGGGCCCGACGCCACGGCCGAGCGCACCGACCAGAAGGTCGCCTGGATCCGCGAGGCCGCGGCGAGCCGGGCCACGGCGCCGAGGCTCCAGGTCCGCATCCACGTGGCGGCCGTCAGCGACGACCGCCAGGGCATGGCGGAGCTGCTCGCCGAAGGCCTGGGCCTCACGCCTGCCGAGGCCCTGCTGTCACCGTTCCAGATCGTGGGCTCGGTCGACGAGATCGTCGACCTCGTCGTGGCGCGCCGCGACCGGTGGGGCTTCACCGACATCGGCCTGTCGTCGGGCGCCCTCGAGGAGTTCGCCCCGGTGGTGGCCCGGCTCGCCGGTACGAGCTGACCCGGCCCGATGTCGCGGCCTACTTGGCGGCGGCGGCCTGCTGCAGGCCCTTGCTCCCGATGGCGTCGAGCAGCACCGGCGGCAGCGTGGCCGACGGGCAGCCCGTGACGATGGGGCTGCCGTGCCAGACGAAGGCCGACGTGGGCTGGCAGGGCAGGTACTTGGTGGTCGGGAGCGGGATCTTGGTGGGGTGCTGCTTGTCCTGGATGACCAGGTAGCGGCCCTTCACCACGAGCGGTCCCGTGATGGTGTGGCCGTTGAGCACGATCTGCACGTACTTGTCGCGGAACACCACGGTGCCGGCGTTGAGCGCGTCGCGCACGTTGGCCTCGGACAGCACGAGCGTCATCTGGACCGGGCCCGTCGACGAGACCCGGGCCTTGCCGTCGAACATGGCGCCCCGGTCGAGCTTGAGGTCCGTGACCTGGGTCCGCAGCGCCTG
>JADGOP010000125.1 GCA_017882935.1 Actinomycetota bacterium | reverse complement strand
GGGGCGGTGTGGGTCCGCACGAACTCCTGCAGCGTGGCGAGGTCGGCGGGGAGCGCAGTGAACGTCTCGGTGCGCTCGAGCAGGTCGCCGAGGAAGTCGGGCAGCGGCGGGCGCACCCCGGTGGCGGCCTCGACGGCGTCGGGGAACTTGGCCGGGTGCGCGGTGGCGAGCACGACGATGGGAGCGGCGGGGTCGCGCCGGGCGGAGCGGGCCGCCGCGAGACCCACCGCCGTGTGCGGGTCGATGAGCACGCCGGTGTCGGCGTAGGTGCGGGCGATCTCGTGCCGGGTGGCGTCGTCGTCGAAGCGCCGGCCGTCGAACACCTCTCCGACCAGTGCCATGCGCGACGCGTCGATCTCGACGCGCCCCTCCTCGCGGAAGCGGGCCATCAGCTCGGCGACCGCCGCTCCGTCGCGCCCGTAGAGCTCGAACAGCAGGCGCTCGACGTTGCTCGACACCTGGATGTCCATGCTGGGGCTCAGCGTGGGGTGCACCTCGGCCATCTCCATGACCCCGGTCTCGAGCCAGCGCGGCAGGATGTCGTTGCGGTTGGAGCCGATGACGAGCTGCGGGATCGGCGTGCCGGTGTGGCGCGCCGCCCAGCCCGCGAGCACGTTGCCGAAGTTGCCCGTGGGCACCGCGAACGCGGTGGGCCGGCCGAAGTGGTGCTGCGCGGTGACGTAGTAGACGATCTGCGCCATCACCCGCGCCCAGTTGATGGAGTTCATGGCCGACAGGCGGACCTCGTCGCGGAAGGCCTCGTCCGCGAACATCGCCTTCACCAGGTCCTGGCAGTCGTCGAACGTGCCGTCGACAGCCACGTTGTGCACGTTGGGCTCGTCGACGGTGGTCATCTGCCGGCGCTGCACCTCGCTGACGCGGCCGGCCGGGTGCAGCACCACGATGTCGAGGGCGGCACGACCCCGGCAGGCCTCGATGGCGGCCGAGCCCGTGTCGCCCGACGTGGCGACCACGATGGTGGCGCGCTCGGACCGGTGAGTGAGCTCGTGGTCGAAGAGCCGCCCGACGAGCTGCAGCGCCACGTCCTTGAACGCCAGCGTGGGGCCCCAGAACAGCTCGGCCTGGTGGATGCCCTCGGCCAGCTCGGTGATGGGCACCACGTCGGGGTGGCGGAAGGTGGCGTAGGCCTCGGTCACGATGGTCTCGAAGTCGGCGCGCCCGATGGAGCCCTCGACGTAGGGCCACATGACCGCCACCGCGGTGTCGGCGTAGCCCGGGCCGGCCGCGACGGGCGACGGGGGCCACTCCCCCGGCACGTAGAGGCCGCCGTCGGGGGCGAGCCCGGCGAGGAGCGCGTCGGCGAACCCCACCTCGGGGGCCTTGCCTCGGGTGCTGACGTAGTGCACGGCCTGCTCCTCGCCGGTCAGGCCGACGGCAGGTCGTCGCCGATGACCCGCAGCACGCTGCCGACGCGGCCGACCACGTCGAGGCCGCGCAGGTCGTGGAGCGTCGCCTGCACGTCGGCCTCGCGGGCCACGTGGGTGATGAAGATGATGCGGGCGCCCTCGCCGAGCCCCTCCTGCTCCATGGAGCGGATCGACACGGCGTGGCGCTCGAACACCTCGGCCACCGCCCGCAGCACGCCGGGCCGGTCGACCACGTCGAGGTTGAGGTAGAAGGCGGTGCGCACCTCGTCGATCGGACGGATGACCGCCTTGCCGAGGTGGCCGATGCTGGCGTGGGAGCCCTTGCGGAGGTTGGCTGCGGCGTCGATGACGTCGCCGAGCACCGCCGAGGCGGTGGGCGCGCCACCGGCTCCGCGCCCGTAGAGCATGAGGTCGCCCACCGCGGCGCCCTGCACGAACACCGCGTTGAAGCTGTCGCGCACGCCGGCCAGCGGGTGGGTGTTGGGCACCATCGCCGGGTGGACGCGCACCGCGATCTCGGGCCCGTCGTCGCCCTCGACCTGCTCGGCGATGGCGAGCAGCTTGACGACGTAGCCGAGGCGGGAGGCGAAGTCGATGTCGGCGGCGCTGATGCCCGAGATGCCCTCGTGGTAGACGTCGCCGGCCACCACCTTCGAGCCGAAGGCGATGGAGGCCAGGATCGCGGCCTTGGCCCCGGCGTCGAAGCCCTCGACGTCGGCCGTGGGGTCGCGCTCGGCGTAGCCCAGGCTCTGCGCCTCGGCCAGCGCCTCCGCGTAGCCGACGCCCTCCTCGGTCATGCGCGTGAGGATGAAGTTGGTGGTGCCGTTCACGATGCCGAGCACCCGGGTGATGCGGTCGCCGGCCAGCGACTCGCGCAGCGGCCGGATGATGGGGATGCCCCCACCCACCGCGGCCTCGAAGAGCAGGTCGACCCCGGCGGCGTCGGCCGCGTCGAACAGCTCGGCGCCGACGTTGGCCAGCAGCTCCTTGTTGGCCGTGACGACCGGCTTGCCGTGCGACAGCGCGGTGCGGATGAGCTCGCGGGCCGGCTCGATGCCGCCGATGACCTCGACCACCACATCGACGTCGGGGTCGCTGACGACCTCGGCGGCATCGCGGGTGATCACCTCGGGGGCCAGCTCGACCGGGCGTTCGCGCGACAGGTTGCGGACCGCCACGCGGGTGACCTCGAGGCGCATCCCGGTGCGGGTGGCGATGACCTCACGCTGGTCGTCGAGGAGCTGCACGAGCGCCGCGCCGACGTTTCCGCACCCGAGGATGCCCAGCTTCACGAGGTGGTCCGTCACGGCGGGCCACGGTAGTGGGCAGCTGCCCCGGCCCCCGCACCCGATTCCGGCTGGTCGGGCGCTGCGGTTGGCTAGAGGTCGAGGCGGAGCAGGTCGTCGTCGGACTCGCGCCGCACCACGAGGCGGGCGTCGCCCCCGGCCACGAAGACCACGGCAGGCCGGGTGACCTTGTTGTAGTTGGAGCCCATGGAGTGCCCGTAGGCACCCGTGACGGGCGTGGCGAGGATGTCGCCCACCGCGAGGTCGGCCGGAAGCCGCGCGTCGCGCACCAGCACGTCGCCCGACTCGCAGTGCTTGCCGACCACGGTGGCCACGAACGGCCGGTCGACCGCCACCTCACGGGGCAGGAACGCCTCGTAGCCGCTGCCGTAGAGCACCGGGCGCGGGTTGTCGGACATGCCGCCGTCGACCGCCACGTAGGTGCGGATGCCAGGCAGCTCCTTGATGGTGCCCACGGTGTACAGCGTGACCGCCGCCGAGGCCGCGATGGTCCGCCCGGGCTCGGCGCTGACCCGGGCGGTGATGCCCGACTCGGCCACCGCGGCGTGAACGGCATCGCCCCACTCGGCGATGGTGGGCGCGCGCTCGCCCTCCACGTAGGCCACGCCGACGCCACCCCCGATCGACAGCTCGGGGAGGTCGAGCGAGGTCAGGAAGGGCGCGACGGCGTCGACCGCCTGACGGAAGAAGTCGGCCACGAAGACCTGCGACCCGATGTGCATGTGGACCCCGACGAGCTCGACCGCCGGCGACTCGCGGGCGAGCTTCACGGCTTCGGCGGCGGCGCCGGTGGACAGGGTGAAGCCGAACTTGGAGTCGTCCTGGCCGGTGCGGACGAACTCGTGCGTGTGGGCCTCGACTCCGGGCGTGACGCGCACCATGACCCGCGGGACGGTGTAGCCGTCGGAGGTGACCAGCTGCTCGATGCGGCGCAGCTCGTCGAGCGAGTCGATGACGATGAGCCCGACGCGCTCGGCCAGGGCCCGTGCCAGTTCGGCCTCGGACTTGTTGTTGCCGTGCAGCACGAGGCGCGAGGCGGGAACGCCCGCGGCGAGCGCGACGTGGAGCTCGCCGCCCGTCGCCACGTCGATGCGCATGCCCTCCTCGTGGGCGAGGCGGGCCATGGCCTTGCAGAGGAAGGCCTTGGATGCGTAGGCCACGTCGTCGCCGAACGCAGCCACGGCCTCACGGCAGCGGGCGCGCAGGTGGGCCTCGTCGTAGACGAACAGCGGGGTGCCGTACTCGGCGGCGAGCTCGAGCAGGTCGCAGCCGCCGATGTGCAGGCGACCGCCCGCGTCGACGACGGCCGAGTCGGGCAGCAACGAGAGCGGGAGGGAGGTCACGGCAGCCTCCTACATCGACTCGGGCGCCGACACGCCGAGCAGGTCGAGGCCGATGGCGAGGCCCACCCGCGAGGCCTCGACGAGCGCCAGGCGGGCTTGCGTGAGCTCGGCCGACACGCCCTCACCCATGACGTAGCAGTCGTGGTAGAAGCCGTGGAAGGCGCCCGCCAGCTCGCGGACCCAGGCGGTGATCTTGTGCGGCGCGCGCTCGTTGCAGGCGAGCTCGACGACGTCGGGCAGCTCGCTCAAGGTGCGGAGCACGTCGAGCTCGCGCTCGTGCACCAGCAGCCCCAGGTCGACGTCGACCAGGGGCAGGCGCGTGACCCCGCGCTCGCGCGCCACCTTCTCGATCGAGTGGATGCGGGCGTGCGCGTACTGCACGTAGAAGACCGGGTTGTCCATCGACTTGGAGGTGATCAGGTCGAGGTCGACCGTCTGGCGCGTGTCGATGCTCTGCAGGAGGTAGGTGAGGCGCACTGCGTCGGGGCCGACCTCGTCGAGCAGGTCGCGCAGCTCGATGAGGTCACCGGTGCGCTTGGAGATCTTGACCTCGACGCCGTGGCGCTCGAGGCGCACCATCTGCGTGATCGCCACCTCGAAGTCGGCGGGGTCGTGCCCGAGGGCCTGGAGCGCGGCGCGCATGCGCGCCACGTAGCCGTGGTGGTCGGCGCCCCACACGTCGATGAGCTGCTCGGCGCCGCGGGCGAACTTCTCGCGGTGGTAGGCGATGTCGGGGGTGAGGTAGGTCAGCTCGCCGTCGGACTTGACCAGGACGCGGTCCTTGTCGTCGCCGTAGTCGGTGCTGCGCAGCCAGGTGGCGCCGTCGGCGTCGTAGGCCACGCCGTGCGCACGCAGGTCGGCGAGGGTCTCCTCGATGGCACCGGACTCGACGAGCGAGCGCTCGCTGAACCAGGTGTCGTACTCGACACCGAGCCTGCCGAGCACCTCGCGCTGGTCGTCGAGGGCCTTCTGGTAGCCCCACGCCGAGTGGTCGGTGCCGTCGGGCATCTCGGCGGCCCAGTCGATGATGTACTGCCCGTGGTAGCCGTTCTCGGGCGGATCGCCGCCGGTCTTGCGGGCGGCGAGGGACTGGGCGAAGGCGTCCATCTGCACGCCGCGGTCGTTGATGTAGAACTCGCGGTGCACGTCGTGGCCGCAGCGCTCGAGCAGCCGGGCCAGCGCGTCGCCGTAGGTGGCGCCCCGGGCGTGACCGGCGTGCACGGGACCTGTGGGGTTCGCGCTGACGAACTCGACGTTGACCTTGCGCCCGTGGCCCAGGTCGGGCCGGGCGAAGGTGTCGGTCCCCTGCTCGACGACGTCGCGCAGCACGTCGTGGAGCCACGTGGGCCGCAGCCGGAAGTTCACGAAGCCGGGGCCCGCGACCTCGACGGACTCGACGTGGGGCGGCGGCGCCGCCGTGAGGTGGTCGGCGAGCTCCTGCGCCAGGTCCCGCGGCTTGCGACCCGCGGCCTTCGAGGCGGCCAGGGCCACGTTGCTCGACCAGTCGCCGTGCTCGCGCCGGGCGGGCCGCTCGAGGTGGACCTGCGCGGGCACCGGGCTCACGCCCAGGGCCGCGAGGGCGTCACGCAGCGACTCGGCGAGGGCATCGCGGACCACGGGCGGGGCTCCTTCGGACGGGACGGGAACGCCCAGCCTCGCAGCCGGGGCGCGACCGGGGCGAACCGGTAGGGCCACCCCCACGCAGGCCCGACGCGGCCCGGAAGGGGTGGCAGCCCCAAACCACGTGCCTGCTACTCTGGCGACCCCCGCCCTCGTAGCTCAGCGGATAGAGCATCGCCCTCCGGAGGCGTGTGCGGGCGTTCGAGTCGCCCCGAGGGCACCACGTTCGAGCAGCGCCCCGCGGTCCTACCAGGGCCGCACCGCGCTCGGCTGGAACACCGGGCTCATGGCGTCGGTCGGGCGCTCGGCTGCGGTCAGCGGCCGGGCCACGTCGGCCCGCAACGGGCCCACCTCGGCGGCGAGGGGGGCGAGCGCGTCGAGGTCGAAGCCGTAGAGGGCCGCCGCGTTGCCTCCGACCATCGCCGCCACCTCGGTGGGCTCGACGTCGGCGAACGCCAGGCGGAGCGCCTCGAGCGTGTACGGCTGGGTGCCCTCGGTGTGGGGGAAGTCGCTCCCCCACATGATCTTGTCGACGCCGATCTCGTGGCGCAGCGCGGTCTCCTCGGCGCTCTGGAAGCTCGCGCCGACGAAGCCGTTGGCCGCCCAGTACTCGTGGGGCGTGCGGGTGAGCGCCTGGGCGACGGCACCGGCGTACAGCATCTCGTTGGTCTCGAGCGTGGAGCGGAAGCGCTGCAGGTAGAAGTCGAGCAGGTCGAGGGTGCCGGGGATCCAGCCCGCGCTCTGCTCGGTGAGCACCAGCTTGAGGTCGGGGAAGCGCTCGAACACGCCGCCGAACATCAGGTGCCACAGCGCACGGTGCGAGAACCAGGTGATCTCCACGATGAACATCGCCCCCGATGCCGCATACATGCCGGGATCGGGCACCGCACTGCCGCTGTGGTGGTTCACGGGCATCGCCAGCTCGGCGCACGCCTGCCAGATGGGGTCGTAGTCGGGTGCGTAGAGGGGTGGCACGGGGCTGCCGGGGGGCACGCCGGGGAGCAGGATGCCGCCACGCAACCCGTGCTCACGCGCCCAGTGGATCTCGGCAACTGCCGCATCGACGTCGTTGAGCAGGATCTGGGCGACGCCCGCGCGCTGCCGGGGGGCCTCGGCGCAGAAGTCGGCGAGCCACCGGTTGTGGGCCTGGAGACCGGCCCAGCGCAGGGCGAGGTCGGCGGCGTCGGGCGGCGGCGCGGTGATGGCCGAGACCGGGAAGAACGGCGGCACGGTGTTGGGGAACACCACCTCGCCGACGATGCCCTCGGCGGTGAG
>JADGOP010000124.1 GCA_017882935.1 Actinomycetota bacterium | reverse complement strand
CGACTTCGCGAGCCGCGGCAAGTTGCTCGACGAGCGCATCGACCAGGTGAAGCTGCACCTCACCCACGAGTTCGTCGACGGGCTCGGCTCGTCGCCGCGGCCCGTGCAGCAGCCGCGCCCGGCCATCTGGGTCGGCGGCTCGGCACCGGCCTCGATCCGCCGGGCGGCCCGCAAGGGCGATGGCTGGCTGCCGCAGGGCATCTCCAAGGCCGACCTGCCGGGTGCCATCGACCTGCTCAACACGACCCGCGCCGAGGCGGGCATCTCGGAGCCGTGCGCCGTCGGCGCGATCGCCGACTTCTACTACCTCGGTGAGCCGTCATGGGACGCGGGCCCCACCCTGTCGGGCTCCGCCGAACGCATCGCCGAGGACGCCCGCGAGTGGCGCGACCTCGGCGTGCAGCACCTCCAGATCCGCTTCCGCTCGCGCAGCGTCGAGGAGCAGTGCGACCAGATGGCCCTGTTCGGCGCCGAGGTGGCACCCTTGCTCAACGGCTGAGCATCGCGCCCGGCCCGCAGTCTGTCAGGTGAAGCGGGCCAGCTCGTCGAGCGCCCGGAGGACGTCGTCCGCAGGGCCCATGGGTACCCGCAGCACCACCTCGGAGCAGCCGAGCGACTCGTAGTGCGCCAGCTTGCCCTCGTCGGCGATGGTGCCGAACGGGACGACGTCGAGCGTGGCGGGGTCGCGCCCGGCGCGCTCGAACGCGGCGCGCAGCTCCGGCAGCGCCGCCGACAGGCCGGCCCCGCCGATGGGCATCCACCCGTCGGCATCGGCGGCGATGGCTTCGAACAGCTTGGGTCCCGCTCCCCCGCCGATGAGCGTCCGCACCCGCGGCTGCTGCACCGGCTTCGGCCAGGCGTAGGCCGGCTGGAGCGACACGAACTCGCCCTCGTACGAGGCCTCGTCCTGTGACCACAGCGCCTGCATGCACCGCAGCTTCTCGGCCACGACCTCGCGGCGCCGCGGGAACTCGACGCCGTGGTCCTCGAGCTCCTCGCGGTTCCAGCCGAAGCCGACCCCGAGCGTGAAGCGCCCACCGCTGGCCCGGTCGAGGGTGGCGATCTGCTTGGCCAAACCGATGACATCGTGCTGCGCCACGAGGAGCACACCGGTGCCGAGGCCCAGCCGGGTCGTGACCGCCGCCGCCATCGACAGCGCCACGAGGGGGTCGAGGCTGCGGCGGTAGTGCTCGATGTCGACGCCCTCGACGAGCGACGGCGGCAGCGCGTGGCGCACGGGAAGGTGGGTGTGCTCGGGGAGGTAGAGGGCGTGGAAGCCACGTTCCTCGACCGCTGTGGCCAGGGTGACCGGGTCGATGCCCTGATCGGTGAGGAACACGGTGACCCCGAGGCGCATCGCCGTAGTATGCCTGACGATCTGACGGTACGTCAGAAACCGGATCCAGGGGGAAGTGCATGCTGCTCGAAGGCAAGACCGCGGTCGTCACCGGCATCGGCCCGGGCCTGGGTCGAGAGGTGGCCCTCGGGCTCGCCCGCGAGGGCGCCGACGTGGCGCTCGTGGCGCGGACCAGCGCGGTCATGGACGAGGTGGCCACGGCCATCGAGGCGCTCGGCCGGCAGGCCCTCCCGCTGCAGGGCGACATCACCTCCGTCGACGACTGTGCCCGGGTAGCCGAGTCGGTGCGCCGCGACCTCGGTGGGGCCTCGATCCTGGTGAACAGCGCCTTCGCCGATGGCAACAAGAAGACCTTCGAGGACTCCGACCTCGACGAGTGGCGCCACACCATGGACGTGAACTTCTGGGGCACGCTCACCATGACCAAGGCCATGCTGCCGCAGCTGACGGCCCACGCCGACAGCCGTCTCATCATGGTGAACACCCAGTCGACGCTGTGGATCAAGCCGCGCGCCGGTGCCTACGCCTCGTCGAAGGGTGCCCTGGCGACCGTCACCCGCACCCTTGCCCGCGAGCTCGGCGGCAAGGGCGTGCGCGTCAACGGCGTCCACCCGGGCTACATCTTCTCGCCCACCGTCGAGGCCTACCTCCAGGCCATCGCCGACCGCGACGGGACCACCTATCAGGAGGTCTACGACCACATCGCGGCCGAGACCTGCCTCGGCTACCTGCCGCCCGCAGCCGAGGTCGCAGGCACCATCGTCTACCTCGCCTCACCCCTCGCGGCGTGCGTCACGGGGCAGGCCATCGCGGTCAACGGCGGCCACTGGATCTGAACCCGCAGGTGATCGGGCCGAAGACCACCGAATCGCCCTACTATCTCGCACCGCTCACACGTTGCCTGGGGAGGGGACCTCGAGCGTGACTGGCCAGGACTCCACGCGTCCTCACGATGACGAACCGGCAGCCGTGACGGAACCCGACGCGGCCACCCTCGCGCGCCTCGTCACCAACGACGAGCGGCTCCGCGTCCTCCTGCGCGAGGCGCCGTTCGGGGTGGTGGTGTTCGGCGCCGACTTCCGGGTCCAGATCGCCAACGGCGTGGTCGAGTCGATCATGGGCTACGGCCCCGGCGACATGGACCTGCGGCCGCTCGGCGACTTCTGCCCCGCCGACCGCTGGCCCGCGCTGCACCAAGGGTTGCGCGACGGCCGCCCGGGCGAGACGTTCCGCTCGGTCAGCGTGTCCCTGCTCCACCGCGAGGGCCACGAGGTTCCCGTGCAGGGCTCGGCCAGCGTTCTCGGCGACCCCGGCGGTGAGGGCCGCGGCTTCCTCGTGATCCTGTGGGACATCACACGAGAGCAGGAGGCCGAGTTGCGGGCCCGCGCCCGCTTCGAGAAGCTCGTGAACTTCTCGGCCGACATCATCACCGTGTTCGGCGCCGACCGACGCCTGAAGTACACCAGCCCGCAGGGCCAACGCGTGCTCGGCTGGCAGGACGACGACCTCCCCGCCGGGATCCTCTCCGCGCTGCACCCCGACGACCTGCCGGCGGCCGAGTCCGCGCTCGACGAGCTGTTCGCCGGGACGTGGGGCCCGGACCGACCGCTCACCTTCCGCATCAGCGGCGCCGACGGCGGCTGGCACCACTTCGAGTCGCGGGGTGTCGACCTGAGCGCCGACCCCGACATCGCGGGGGTGGTGATCACCTCCCGTGACGTGACCGAGCGCGAGCGCCTCGCGAGCCAGCTGGCCCACGCCGCCCGCCACGACCACCTCACCGGCCTCGCCAACCGCGCGGCGTTCGCGCAGCACCTCGAACAGGCCATGGCCCGGGTCGACCGCGCCGGGACCTGCCTCGGCACCTGCTACCTCGACCTCGACCACTTCAAGCCCGTCAACGACACCCACGGCCACGCCGTCGGCGACGAGGTGCTCGTGAGCGTGGCCGACCGCCTGCGCCAGACGTGCCGCCAGGGCGACGTGGCGGCCCGGCTCGGCGGGGACGAGTTCGTCGTCATCATCGAGCACGTCACCGACGACAAGGAGGTCGAGGCCTTCACCGACCGCCTCGGCAACATCCTCGCCGCGCCGCACGGCACGTCGGTCGGCCCCATCCGGTGCCCGGCCACCATCGGCTGGGCCCGCAGCGAGCCCGGCGAGCCCAGCGGGCTGCTCCTGCGCCGTGCCGACGACCACCTCCTCCGGCGCAAGGCGGCCCGAGCGGCCGGCTGACGGCGGGGCGTCGCCCACCGGCGTGGTCTGCTAGAAAAGTAGAACGCGTTCCAGTTCGGGTGCCGGCTCCGCCAGGCCCCGGACGAAAGGAGTCCGGCCTCATGGAGTTCGGCATCTTCAACTCGCTGTACGTCCCGCAGCGGCTCGTCGAGGAGAACGGTGCCGCCGCCGAGCATCGCCGGCTCCGCGACGAGATCGACTGGGTGATCGCCGCCGACAAGGCCGGGTTCAAGTACACCTGGGCCACCGAGCACCACTTCCTCGAGGAGTACTCCCACCTCTCGGCCAACGAGTCGTTCCTCGGCTACGCCGCTGCCGTCACGACGAACATCCGCATCGCGTCCGGGATCATGAACGCCACGCCGCCGGTCAACCACCCGGCCCGCCTGGCCGAGCGCGCCGCCATGCTCGACCTCCTGTCCGACGGGCGCTTCGAGCTGGGCCTCGGCCGCGGCTCCTCCACCACCGAGCAGCGCGGGTTCGGCATCGAGGACCCGGAGCTGACCCGCGACATGTTCGACGAGACGGTCCCGGAGATCGTGAAGATGTGGCGCGACGGCGAGTACCCCGGGTTCGAGGGCGAGTTCTTCTCGATGCCCGCGCGCAACGTGCTGCCCAAGCCCCTCACCAAGCCCCACCCACCTCTGTGGGTCGCCGCCGGGAGCCCGTCGACGTTCGAGAAGGCCGGGCAGATGGGCCTCGGCGTGCTCTGCTTCTCGATGGCGCCACCGAAGGTCCTGGCTCCCGCCATCGAGGCGTACAAGAAGGCCATCGCCGAGTGCGACAACCCGGTGGGCGACTTCGTCAACGACAACGTGATGATGACCACGCAGATGCTGTGCCTCGAGGACGGTGACCGGGCGCGGCAGATCGGCACCGACATCACCAGCGGCTACCACGACAGCCTGGTGTTCAGGTACCTCGACACGTTCCCGCGGCCGCCGGGCATCCCGGTGTGGCCGGAGCTGATCCCCGAGCCCACGGCCGAGGGACTGCGGAAGGCCACCGCCAGGGGCATGACCCTGGTGGGCGACCCCGACGAGTGCAGCGCCGCAATCGAGCAGTACCAGGCCATCGGTGCCGACCAGCTCACGTTCGGCATGCTGTCCACCACCATGCCGATCGAGGTGGCCATCGAGGCCGTCGAGACCTTTGGCACGCATGTGCTGCCGAACTGGGACAAGGACCCGGTGTGCCGCACCACCCACCAGCGCGAGGCGCTCGCGAGCTGACGCCGTGACGGTTCGCTCCTGTCAACCGGTGGCCGACTCCCGAGCCGGCCACGGGCGAGTCCGCCCCCGGCCCGACGTTGTTAGGGTCATCGACGGCGACCCGCGGGGGCGGGTCGCCCGATGCAAAGGGGCCAGATCATGACGTCGCCGTTGGTCGAGCGCATCCAGACGATCGCCAGGTCCGCCCGCAGTCGCGGCGGCGACACCGTCGCCCCCCACGAGCTCGGGCCGGCACCCCGCATCGCCATCATCGGGGCGGGGTTCTCGGGCATCGGCATGGCCATCCGCCTGACGCAACAGGGCATCGAGTCGTTCACCGTGTTCGAGAAGGCTGCCGAGGTCGGCGGGGTGTGGCGCGACAACACCTACCCCGGCGCCGGCTGCGACGTGCCGTCGCACCTCTACTCGTACTCCTTCGAGCGGCGCGCCGACTGGACCCGCAAGTTCCCCAAGCAGCCGGAGATCCTCGACTACCTCGGCCACTGCGTCCGCACCTACCACCTCGAGCCCCATCTGCGGCTCGGCGTCGAGATCGCCAGCGCCGAGTGGGACGACGATGAGTCCCGCTGGCACCTCACCACCGTCGACGGCCACCGGCACGTGTTCGACATGGTGGTGTTCGGCCTCGGGCAGCTCAACCGCCCGCACTGGCCCGAGATCGAGGGCCTCGACTCCTTCGGGGGCACCGTCTTCCACTCGGCCCGGTGGAACCACGACCACGACCTCACCGGCGAGCGCGTGGCGGTCATCGGCAACGGCGCCAGCGCGGTGCAGTTCGTGCCCCCGGTCGCCGAGCAGGCCGGGCAGCTCTACCAGTTCCAGCGTTCCGCCAACTGGCTCATGCCCAAGCCCGACGTGGTGTTCAGCGACCGCGCCAAGATGCTGTTCCGCCGGCTCCCGCTCTGGGAGCGCATCGTGCGCACCGAGATCTACCTCACCTTCGAGCTGCGCTTCCTGGCCATGCGCAACGGCAGCAAGGCCAACAAGATGGCGCGCGACGCCGGGCTCGAGTTCCTCGCCGAGCAGGTGCCCGACCCCGAGCTGCGCGCCAAGCTCACGCCCGACTACCCCGTCGGCTGCAAGCGCATCCTCATCTCCGACGACTACCTCCCGGCGCTCTGCCGCGACAACGTCGAGGTGGTCACCGATCCCATCGCACGGATCGAGCCCGACGGCGTCATCACCACCGACGGCACGCACCGGCCGGTCGACACCATCGTGGTGGCCACCGGCTTCGAGGCCACCGACTTCCTCAGCCCGATCGACATCGTCGGCCGCCACGGCCGCCGGCTGCACGACGAGTGGAAGGCCGGCGCGTCGGCCTACGAGGGCGTCGCCGTCAGCGGCTACCCCAACCTCTTCATCCTGTACGGCCCCAACACCAACCTCGGGCACAACACCATCATCTTCATGATCGAGGCCCAGATCCGCTTCGTCCTGGCCTGCATCGACCGGCTCCGCGAGCCCGGCGTCGAGTGGATCGACGTCCGGCCCGAGGCCGCCGCCCGCTACGACGACGACCTGCAGCAGGCCCTCGTCGGCACCGTGTGGGAGGCCGGCTGCGACAGCTGGTACAAGACGGCCGAGGGCAAGGTCACCAACAACTGGCCCAAGTTCACCTTCCAGTACTGGTGGGAGACCCGCCACCACCGTGTCGCCGACTTCGAGCTGGGGCGTGCCCTGACGCCCTGAGCCCTCCGTTCCGTTTGTCGGCGCCACCTCGGGGAAGGTCCCGCACCGTGGACGACGACCCAGGAGGGCCCCGTGGCAAGTGAAGGACTGCACGAGCCCCGTGAGGAGCTCCGTCCCGAGACCATCGACCACCATCGTGCGGTGACCTCCCTCATGGAGGAGCTCGAAGCCGTCGACTGGTACGACCAGCGGATCGACGCCACCGCTGACGCCGAACTGGCCGAGCTCCTCGCGCACAACCGCGACGAGGAGAAGGAGCACGCGGCGATGGTCCTCGAGTGGCTGCGGCGGCGCGACCCGGTGCTCGATCGCCATCTGCGCACCTACCTGTTCACCGAGGGCTCGCTCGTCGCGGTCGAGGAGGCCGCCGAAGGTGACGACGAGGCCTCCGCGCCCGGCGACCTCGGCCTCGGCGCCCTGCGCAGCGTCGACCCCTCCCTCTGACCTCTCCCCACCCCACCCAGGAGCCATCCCCGTGAACCCTCTCCTCCACGAGCTCGCCCC
>JADGOP010000123.1 GCA_017882935.1 Actinomycetota bacterium | reverse complement strand
CCGCCGCGTGGAGCCCCACGGCGCCCTGGAGCGCGAGCAGTCCGACCTTCAGGCCCATGTCCCGGGGGCTCCGAACTGCGGGCGGACGGCACGGTGGCCTACCAGCCCCGCTGGGCGAACGTGGTGTCGAGGCCACCGATCTCGAGGCCCGGCATGGCGCTGCCGAGGCCGCGACTCACCTTGGCGAGGATGTCGGCGTCGTTGAAGTGGGTGGTGGCCTCGACGATGGCCTTGGCCCGCACCGAGGGGTTGTCGGACTTGAAGATACCCGAGCCCACGAACGTGGCCTCGGCACCCAGCTGCATGACCAGCGCGGCGTCTGCCGGGGTGGCGATGCCGCCGGCGCAGAACAGGGGCACGGGGAGGCGGCCCGTGTCGTGGACCTCCTGCACCAGCCCGACGGGCGCCTGCAGCTGCTTGGCCCAGTCGTAGACCTCGGCCGAGTCGGCCTGCGTGATGCGGCGGATGTCGCCCAGGATGGTGCGCAGGTGGCGGACCGCCTCGACGATGTTGCCGGTGCCCGCCTCGCCCTTGGAGCGGATCATGCAGGCACCCTCGGAGATGCGGCGCAGCGCCTCGCCGAGGTTGGTGGCACCGCACACGAACGGCACGGTGAAGGCCCACTTGTCGATGTGGTGGGACTCGTCTGCCGGGGTGAGGACCTCGGACTCGTCGACGTAGTCGACCCCGAGGGCCTGGAGCACCTGGGCCTCGACGAAGTGGCCGATGCGCGCCTTGGCCATGACCGGGATGGTGACCGCGGCCTTGATGCCCTCGATCATCTCCGGGTCGGACATGCGGGCGACGCCGCCGTCGCGGCGGATGTCGGACGGCACCCGCTCGAGCGCCATGACGGCCGTGGCACCGGCATCTTCGGCGATGCGGGCCTGGTCGGGGTCGACCACGTCCATGATCACCCCGCCCTTCAGCATCTCGGCGAGGCCACGCTTGACCCGGTACGTACCGGTGTCGTGACCAGCGGAGGTGGGGTTCGACGAGTCGGGCATGGCCGCCATTCTAGGGCGGGGAGGCCTCGGTCCCCGAAGCCGATTCGCCCGGCCGCACCCCGTCCCGAGTCCTTCTGCGTGCGAAAACCGTCGCCCAGCGACGGTTTTCGCACGGAGAACGGTTGGTTTGCGGCGGCCGGTCAGAGCTCGCGGAGGTGGGCGATGCGCTCGTCGAGCGGGGGGTGCGTGTCGAAGAGGCGGTTGAGCCGCGAGAGCTTGCCCTCCTCCTTCTCACGGGCGATGGGCGACTCGATCCAGAGGTGGGCGGTGGCCCGGCTGGCCGAGTGCACCACGGTCTGGTCGTCGCGCAGCTTCTCGAGCGCCGAGATCAGGCCCGGCGGGTAGCGCGTCATCTCCACGCCCGAGACGTCGGCGAGGCCCTCACGGTTGCGGCTGACCGCGAACTGCATGAGCTGGGCGATGATCGGGGCGAACAGCAGCAGCACGAAGCCGACCAGCGCCAGGATCGCCTGGGGCCCGCCGCCGTTCCTGTCGTCGTCGCCGAACGCCCGGCCGCCACCCCACCACAGGAAGCGGATGGCGAGGTCGGCGATGAGCGCCACGATGCCCACCATGGTCACGGCGAGGGTGCTCACCAGGATGTCGTAGTTCTTGATGTGGCTCAGCTCGTGCGCGAGCACGCCCTCGAGCTCGACGCGGTTCATCTTCTCGAGCAGGCCGGTGGTGACGGCCACCGCGGCGTGCTTCGGGTTGCGGCCGGTGGCGAAGGCGTTGGGGGCCACGTCGTCGACGATGTAGAGCCGCGGCATCGGCAGGCCCGAGGCGATGCACAGCCCCTCGACGAGGTTGTACAGCCGGGCGTACTCCTGGCGGTCGGCGGGCTTGGCCCGGCTCATGGCGAGGGCCACCGAGTCCGACTTCCAGTAGCCCACGAAGCCGCTGACGCCGGCGAAGATCAGCGCGAACACGATGCCGACGGGGCCCAGCTTGAACACGAAGGCGAACGCCCCGGCCACGACGGCGACGAAGAGCACGAAGACGACCATGAGCACGATCGTGCGTCGCTTGTTTTGGCCGACCTGGTCGTACAAGGGTCTCCCGACGAGATGGTGGGGGGTGGATGCGGTGTCGACCGGCCCCGCTCAGGGGGCGGGGCGCTCCGCGACGGGGCTGGTGCCTAGAACTGGACCTTGACGGGGCCCCGGGAGTCGTCGTCGGCCTCGAAGTACTCGCGCTTGTCGGCGTGCGCCATGCCCGCGAAGAACATCGCGGGGAAGGTCTGGATCTTGGTGTTCAGCTGCTGGACGCTGTCGTTGTAGAACTGCCGCGCGTAGGCGATCTTGTCCTCGGTGGCGGTGAGCTCCTCCTGCAGCTCCAGGAAGTTCTGGTTGGCCTTGAGGTCGGGGTAGGCCTCGGACACGGCGAACAGCGACTTGAGGGTGCCCGTGAGCATGTTGTCGGCCTGGGCCTGCTCCTTCGGCCCGGTCGCGGCGACGGCCATGTTGCGCGCCTGGGTGACGGCCTCGAGGGTCTGGCTCTCGTGGGCCGCGTAGCCCTTGACGGTCTCGACCAGGTTCGGGATGAGGTCGTAGCGCCGCTTGAGCTGCACGTCGATCTGGGCCCAGGCGTTGTCGACCCGGTTCTTGAGCCGGATCAGGCCGTTGAACACCGAGACCACGAAGACGACCAGGAGCAGCACGACGACGATGGCGATGATGACGGGGATCACGGCATCCTCCAGGGAGCCAGACAGGTCTGTTGCCGGCAAGTGTAGGGCGCCGGGTGCCCGGAGCAGGTCAGCGCCTGCGTGAGGCGGCGGCCCGCAGCTCGATGGCCCGCTCGTAGCACTCGAGGTACAGCTCGGCGAGGTGGTCCATGGAGAACTCGGCCGCCCGGGCCTCGCCCGCCTCGGTGAGGCGGCGCGCCAGCGCGGCCGAGCCGAGCACCTCGTTCAGGGCGCGCCCCAGCGCCGCGGCGTCGCCCGGGGGGACGAGCCGCGCGTCGACGTCGGGTCGGGCCACGTTGGCGTAGCCGGGCAGCTCGCTCGCCACGATCGGGACCGACGCCGCCATGGCCTCGAGGAGCACCACGCCGAACGACTCGCCGCCCAGGCCGGGAGCGCAGTAGACGTCGGCGCCGCGGAGGCGCGAGGCCTTCTCCTCCTCGCTCACCCGGCCCAGCCACTCGATGCGGGGGTCGCCCGCGAACCGCTGGCGCAGCGCCCCGGTCTCGGGCCCCTCCCCCGCCACCCAGACGCGGACGTCGGGCGGCAGGAAGGCCAGCGCCTCGAGCAGCACGGCGAGGCCCTTGCGGGGTTCGTGGCGTCCCAGGAACAGCACCGTGGGCCGGTCGGTGGGCGTGGGCGTGGCCTTGGCGAAGCGCTCCACCTCGATGCCGTTGAACAGCACCTCGAACTCACCGCCGAGGAAGCGCTCGGCCAGCTCGCGGGCGTCCTCGGACACCGCGCACGCCACGTCGAGGCGTCGTCTGAGCCAGCGCAGCGGCGGGCGGATCCAGGTGTAGGCGGCGCTCTCCCCCGCGGCATGGAAGGTGCCGACCAGCGGCGTCTGCTTGACCAGGCCGGCGGTCATGGCGGGGCCGGGCACCATCGGCTCGTGGAGGTGCAGCACGTCGAAGTCCTCGTCGCGGAGCGACCGGATGAAGCGCAGCTGCGCCGACAGGTCGGGGGCGAGCGGCACGATCGAGCCGTTGGCCGAGGTGGGGATGCTGTTGCCGAGCGGGGTGACCCCGACGTCGGGCGGGGGCCCGTCGCACGGTGCCAGCACCCGGGTGGGGTGGCCGAGGGAGCGCAACGACCGGGCCAGGCCCAGGACCTGGCCCTGGACGCCACCGGGCACCGACAGGCTGTAAGGGCAGACGAGGCCGATGCGCATCGGCGCCAACGCTAGTGCTCGCCCGGCCCGCCCCCGTCTGGCGCAGGCGTCAGGCCGTGCAGATGGCCTTGAGCGCGCGGACCACCTCGTGGGTGCGCGGGTCGAGGTCGGGGTGCTGCTGCGCCTGGTTCATCACGTAGCCGAAGCCGAGCTCCAGCTCCGGGTCGGCGAAGCCCAGCGAGCCACCCATGCCCGAGTGGCCCAGCGCACCCCGCGACGTGAGCGGGGTGGAGGGGCTGCTGAGGAAGAACCCCGTGCCGATGCGGTTGGGGTAGATCAGGACCAGGTCGTCGCCCTCGGAGCGGACCTGGCGGGCCTCGTCGACCTGCGCCGGGTCGAGCAGGCGCACGCCGTCGACGCCCTCGCCCACGATCGAGGCGTACATGCGGGCCAGCGAGCGGGCGTTGGTGATGCCGTTCGCGGCCGGGATCTCGGCTTCGCGCACCGCCGGCTCGTTGAAGCGCGGGATGCGCAGCGGCGGCCGGGTGAACACCCGGTAGGTGAGGGTGCCCTTGGTGATCATGGCGGTGACGAGCGGCCCCAGGTCGACCGGCGCGGCGGGCGCGGCGGCCTCGACCGAGGCGATGGCCTCGTCGGTGGCCGAGGGGCGCGGCGGGGCGGCGAAGTCGAACAGGGGCGCCACGCGGGGCTCGAGCTCCGGCGGGAGCCCGATGTGGAAGTCGAGCCCGAGGGGTGCGGCGACCTCGTCGGCGAAGTAGCGACCGAGGGTGCGGCCGGTGGCCCGGCGGACGACCTCGCCGACGAGGTGGCCGAAGGTGAGGGCGTGGTAGCCGTGGGCGGTGCCCGGCTCCCAGTTGGGGGCCTGGGCGGCGAGGCGCTCGACGGCCGGGCCCCAGGCGATGAAGTCCTCGATGCTGATGCGCTCGTCGAACGCGGCCAGGCCCGCCCGGTGGCTCAGCAGGTCGCGCACGGTGATGGCGGCCTTGCCCTCGGCACCGAACTCGGGCCAGTGGTCGACGACCGGCGCGTCGAGGACCAGCTCACCGCGCTGCGCCAGCAGGTTGGCGCAGAGCGCCGTGGCCCCCTTGGTGCTGGAGAAGACGAGCTGCAACGTGTCGGGCCCGTACGGGGTGCCCGTGGCCGGGTCCTCGACCCCGCCCCAGAGGTCGGCCACCACCTCGCCGTGGCGGTACACGCACAGCGCGGCGCCGACGTCGCCGTGGTGGCTGAAGTTGCGGGCGAACGCCTCGGCCACGCGCTCGTAGCCGGGTGCGACGGTGCCGCCGATGGACGTCGACGTGTCGGTCATGACGGGATCCCCCTGGGTCGGTCGGTCGGTCGGTGCGCCGCGGTCAGCGCAGGAACAGCAGCTCGATCTCCTCGCGGACCTCGGGCGTGAGCTGCTCGAGCGCGTCGAGCGCCCCCAGGTTCTCGCGCACCTGGTCGACGTTGCTGGCGCCCAGGATCACGGACGAGACGTGGCGGTTGCTCACGCACCAGGCGATGGCGAGCTGACCGGTGGTGACGCCGAGGCGCGCGGCGATGGCGGCGAGGTCGCGGACGATGGCGTTCTTGGTGGGGTCGGTGAGCATCCCCTTGAGCCACTCGTAGCCCGGGAGCGCGGCGCGGCTCCCCTCGGGGATGCCGTCGAGGTACTTGCCGGTGAGCAGGCCCGAGGCCAGCGGGCTCCACGTGGTGAGGCCCAGGCCGATGTCGTCGTAGAGCCGCAGGTAGTCCTGCTCGACCTTCTGGCGCTCGAAGAGGTTGTACTGCGGCTGCTCGACCACCGGCTTGTGCAGGTGGTGGCGGTCGGCGATGTCCCAGGCGGCGCGGATCTCGGCACCGGTCCACTCGGACGTGCCCCAGTAGAGCGCCTTGCCCGAGCTGATGATGTCGGACATCGCCCAGACGGTCTCCTCGATGGGGGTCTTGCGGTCGGGGCGGTGGCAGTAGAGCAGGTCGACGAAGTCGAGGCCGAAGCGCTCGAGCGAGCCGTCGATGGCCTGGAAGAGGTACTTGCGGTTGAGGGTGTTGCGCATGTTGACCTCGTCGCGCAGCCCCCAGAAGACCTTGGTGGACACGACGTAGGACTGCCGGTCCCAGCCCAGCTCCGCGATGGCCTGGCCCATGATCCGCTCCGACTCGCCCCCGGCGTACGCCTCCGCGTTGTCGAAGAAGTTGACGCCCGCGTCGAAGGCCGTGCCGAGGCACTCGCGGGCCAGCCCGGTGTCGACCTGGGTGCCGAACGTGACCCACGAGCCGAACGACAGGGCGCTCACCTGCAGCCCGGAGTGACCGAGTCGGCGGTACGGCATCTTCATGGTGGTCCCCTTGCTGGTCCTCGATGACGGCTGGCGCCCGGGCCGTCGAGGGCCGGTGGGGCGCGACGCCGCACGCTACCGGGCACTGCGGCGAACCGGCGCCTCTCCCTCAGGGGCAGGTGGGGGCCGAGCCGAACGCACCCGCCGCGCTGGCGCGGGCCCCGGCGGCGACCGCGGCCGGAGCGGGGGTGAGCACCGCGGCCGGGGTGTCGAACACCGCCACGGCCTCGCCGTAGTTGACGAGCCGGGTGGCCTGCGGCCGGAGGTCGGCCGGCAGCGCGGGGTTGAGGGTGAGCGCGAAGAGGTTGTCGTGCACCGCCTGCGCCAGGTCGGGCAGGCCGCGACGCCGGAGCTCCGCCGCGAGCGAGGCCTCGAGCTGGTGCGACGCGGCGCGGTCCGCCGTGGACCGCAGGTCGACGCACGCCACCTCGCGGGCCCGTGGCTCGGCCCGCCACGCCACGAGCTTGGGCCCGGTCACGAGGTGCAGCACCGCGTCGTACTGGCCCGGGACCATGATGCGGCGGTCCTGCACGCCCGCGCGGAACTGCGGTGGCGCCCCGTTGCGCACCCCGTTGCGCTCGAGTTGCAGCATGAGGCCGAAGCCGGTGCCGCCGAGGCCGATGGGGTCCTCCCAGAGCACGAGGTAGCGCTTGCCATGGTCGACGTGGGCCAGCGTCTGGCTCGACAGCACGGCCTCCTGGCGGGGGAAGTAGTACGCCGTCGGCTCGATGCCCGACGCCTGCACCGCGAACAGCGCGGCGATGCCCACCAGGGCCACGCCGGGCACGAGGCGGAGCCGCTTCAGCGTGCCGGCGGTGAGGTGCGGCCGCAGCAGCAGCACGACCGACCAGCAGATCGACAACGCGGTGAGGGCGGTGAGCGCCCAGAACCACTCGACCAG
>JADGOP010000122.1 GCA_017882935.1 Actinomycetota bacterium | reverse complement strand
CTCCCGGGTCAGCGACCTCTGGCCGGACTTCGACCACACCCAGCGGCGGTTGAGCTCGAACGAGGGCACGATGCCCACGCACGTGGCGATGATGTTGGCCCATCCCGGCGTGGCGAGCTCGGTGGCCACGAGGACGCCGAGCACCGTGAGGCTCGTGGCCGTGGCGATGACCGAGACGGTGGCGTACCGCGCCAGCATCGCCACGAGCCCCCGGCGCGGCCGTACCCGTGTCCTGGTCGTTGCGACCGGGCGGGGCGGCGTCTCCGCGGTGGCCGCCGGAGCGGGGTCGACGGGGGTGGCGACGGACATGGCCCAAGCGTGGGGGTGCCGGCTCACGCTGCGATCGGTGCTTCCTGTGAAGTTGCTCCGAGCGACCGCGCGGCTCAGGCCAGCGCGAAGCCCCGGTAGTCGTCTGCAGCCACGTCGGCGCACACCTCGCGGTAGTAGGCGACCCCGCCGATGTAGGGCATGAAGACCCGGGGCTTGCCGGGCACGTTGGCGCCCATGTACCACGAGTCGGCCGTGGGGTAGAGCGTGAACGACGCCACCTCGTTGACGTGGTCCACCCAGAACGCCTCGGCGTCGGGCGTGGCCTCGATGGTGTGGAGGTCGCGCTCACGGAGGGAGGTGATGCAGGCCGCCACCCAGTCGATGTGCTGCTCGATCGACACGATCATGTTGGTGAGCACCGACGGGCTGCCCGGTCCCGTGATGGTGAAGAGGTTGGGGAACCCCGACACCGCGATGCCGAGGTACGAGCGGGGCCCGGCCGCCCAGGCGTCGCGCAGGGCGGCGCCCCGCCTGCCGGTGATGGTGGGCCCGAGCAGCGGCCCGGTCATGGCGTCGAACCCGGTGGCGAACACGAGCGCGTCGAGGTCGAAGTCGGCGGCGGTGGTGCGCAGACCTGTGGGGGTGATCTCGACGATGGGCGTCGCCCGGACGTCGACCAGGCTCACGTTCGGACGGTTGAACGTGGCGTAGTAGTCGGTGTCGAGGCAGGCCCGCTTGGCGCCGAAGGGGTAGGTCCGGGGCGAGAGCAGCTCGGCGACCTCGGGGTCGTGGACCAGCTCGCGGATCCGGCGACGCACGAACTCGGCCGCGGTCTCGTTGGCAGCCGGGTCGATGAGCAGGTCGTTGTACGAGGCCAGCAGCGCGAAGAGGGTGCCCGACTCCCACGCGGCCTCGTAGGTGGCCTCGCGCTCGTCGTCGCTCACCGCGAGGGCCGACTGGTCGTGAAGCTCGACCACCACGCCCGTGTGCGACTCGAGCACGGCGGCGCGGTGGGTGCGGTAGGTGGCCTTGCGCTGCTGGATCCGGGCCTCGTCGAGCGGCCCGTTGCGGGCCGGCATGGCGAAGTTGGGGGTGCGCTGGAACACCGTGAGGTGGCCGGCCTGCTGCGCGATGAGCGGGATCGACTGGATGCCCGACGAGCCGGTGCCGATGACGCCCACGCGCTGACCGGAGAAGTCGACCCCCTCGTGGGGCCAGCGACCTGTGTGGTACGTCGGGCCCGCGAAGGTGTCGATGCCGTCGATCTCCGGGTCCTTCGCGGCCGACAGGCAGCCCACCGCCATGACGCAGAACTGCGCCGACACGGTGTCGCCCTGATCGGTGGCGACGGTCCAGCGGCCGGCGCCGTCGTCCCACGTCGCGCTCGTGACCCGGGTGTCGAACTGGACCTGGCGGCGCAGGTCGAAGCGGTCGGCCACGTGGTTCAGGTAGCGGAGGATCTCGGGTTGGGTGGCGTAGCGCTCGGTCCAGGTCCACTCCTGCTCCAGCTCCGGGGAGAAGGAGTACGAGTAGTCCATGGACTCGATGTCGCAGCGGGCGCCCGGATAGCGGTTCCACCACCAGGTGCCGCCGACGTCGGAGGCCGCTTCGAACACCTGCACGTCGAAGCCCCCGTCGCGCAACCGCTTGAGGGCGTAGAGGCCCGCGATGCCCGCCCCCACCACGACCACGTCGACCTCCCGCTCGGGGGCTCCCCCGGCGTCGGGTTGCCCGGAAGCGGGCCGCTCAGGCATGGACCGCGCCCGCGGTGACCGGCGCTGGCTGGGACCCCCGCACGAGCCGGCCGGGGAGCGCGCCAGTTGGCGCGCCGTCGCGGGCGATCACCTCGCCCGACACCACGGTGGCCAGGTAGCCGTCGGCTCGCTGCAGCAGCCGCTTGCCGCCGGCCGGCAGGTCGAACCGCATCTCGGGCGCGTGCAGGGTGAGGTGCTCGAGGTCGACGACGTTGAGGTCGGCCTTGAAGCCCGGCGCCACCAGGCCGCGGTCGAGCAGGCCCACGGCCTCGGCGTTGCGGCGGGTGAGCACGTGGATCGCCCACGCGAGGTCGACCTTGTCGCCGCGGGTGCGGTCGCGCACCCAGTGGGTGAGCATGGTGGTGACGTTGCTGCCGTCGCAGATGGTGCCCACGTGGGCGCCGCCGTCGCCGAGCCCGATGAGCGTGAGCGGGTGCTGCATCATCTCGAGGATGGCGGTGAAGTCGCCGTCGACGTAGTTGGCGAAGGGGAAGTAGAGGAACCCCGTGCCCCCGTCGGCGACCATGGAGTCGTAGGCCAGCTCGGCCGGGGCCCGACCCTCGGCGAGGGCCCGGCCGGCGATCGACCGCTCCGGCGGCTGCTCGTAGTCGGGCGGGTCGCCCAGCTCGTAGAGGCTGGCGAAGCGCCCGGCATCGTCGGGTCCCTCGGCGGCGAGCAGGCGCTCGCGGCGCTCCGGTTCGAGCAGCGCGGCGAGGCGCTCGTCGAACGGCAGGTCGGCGAGCTCGCGGTACACCGGGTTCTGCGAGAACGCGCTGTACGTGGCCTGGAGCCCGAACAGCACGCCGATGGGGCGGGTCGCCACCTGGGCACGGATCGGCAGGTCGTCGGCGGCCGCGCTCTCGAGCAGGGCGAGCATCCCCTTGTAGCCGTCGGCGCTGCCGGCCTGGGCCAGGGAGACGGTGAGCGGGCGCCCGGAGCGCTCGACCATGTGGCGGAGCCGGTCGAACTCGGCCAGGCCGTCGGGGAAGTCGGAGATGAGCTCGATGACCCCCGTGCCCGTGTCGCCCATCGCCTCGGCGATGCCGACCAGCTCCTCCTCGGCAGCGGTGAGGGTGGGCGTGAGGTCGCCCTTGCTGGTGCGGTGGTTCAAGGTGCGTGACGTGGTGAAGCCGAGCGCGCCGGCCCGGACGGCGTCGGCGACGATGCGGCCCATCTCGGCGATCTCGTCGGGGCTCGCGGCCTCGCGGTCGGCGCCGCGCTGACCCATGACGTAGAGGCGCACGGCCCCGTGGGGCACCTGCGCGGCGAGGTCGATGTCGTGGTCGAGGCGCTCGAGGGCGTCGAGGTACTCGGGGAAGGTCTCCCAGTCGAACGACACCCCTTCGTGGAGCGCGGCCCCGGGGATGTCCTCGACGCCTTCCATCAGCTCGACGAGCGCGTCGTGGTCGGTGGGCCGCACCGGGGCGAAGCCCACGCCGCAGTTGCCCATGACGACGGTGGTGACCCCGTGCCACGACGAGGGCGCCAGGCTGCTGTCCCAGGTGGCCTGGCCGTCGTAGTGGGTGTGGATGTCGACGAAGCCGGGGGTGACGAGCGCGCCGGTCGCGTCGATCACCTCGGCTCCGGCGGTCGACAGGCTGCCCGGCTCGGCCACCGCGGCGATGCGGCCGCCCGCCACGCCGACGTCGGCCGCCCGGGGTGGTGCCCCGGACCCGTCGACGAGCGTGCCGCCCGTGATGACGAGGTCGAACGGTCCGTCGGTCGTCACTGCTGCAACGCCTGCGTCGAAGCTCATGCTGCCCCCTAGGTCGGTCGACCCGAACGTACCGGCCCGGCGCGAGGGAGGCACGCGGACCGGCGATTGCGTGTCCGCATCTGGTTGCTGAGCAACCAGATGCGGACACCAAACGCGGGTCAGGGGGTGGCGAGAGGGATGCTGACGCGGAAGGTGGTGCCGCGGCCGGGCGCGGTGTCGACGGTGGCCTGGCCGCCCATCGACTCGGTCAGCGAGGCGACGATGGCCAGGCCGAGGCCCGAACCGCCGGCGGCACGGGAGCGGGCCGCGTCGACGCGGTAGAAGCGCTCGAACACCTTGGCCGCCTGCTCCTCGTCGAGGCCGGGCCCGTGGTCGGCGACCTCGATCACGCCGCGGTCGACGTCGGCGCGGGCGCGCAGGGTGATGGTCGTGCCGGGCGGGGTGTAGCGGTGCGCGTTCGACGTGAGGTTGGCGACCACCTGGCGCAGGCGGTCCTCGTCGCCGAGCACCAGCAGCGAGTCGGGGACCTCGACGGTGACCGGCCAGTCGGGTGCCACCACACGCAGGTCGGTGGCGGCGTCGTTGACCACCGCGACCACGTCGACCGGCTGGGTCTCGAGCGGACGGCCGGAGTCGAGCTTGGCGAGCAGCAGGAGGTCGTCGACGAGGCGCGACATGCGGACGCTCTCGGCCTCGATGCGGCCCATGGCCGTGGCCAGGTCGTCGGGTCGATCGGCCAGCCCGCGGTGGAAGAGCTCCGCATAGCCGCGGATCGACGTGAGCGGCGTGGACAGCTCGTGTGACGCGTCGGCCACGAAGCGGCGCAGCCGTCCCTCGGTGGCGTCGCGCCGGGCGAAGGCCTGCTGGATGTCGGCGAGCATGGCGTTGAACGCGGTGCCGACGCGCCCCGCCTCGGTGCGGGGGTCGGTGATGGTGAGGCGCCGGTCGAGGTCGCCGGCACTGATCGCGTCGGCGGCCTCGGCGATGTCCTCGAGCGGCTTGGTGGCCATGCGGGCGAGGGCGACGCCGAGCCCGAGCGTCACCAGGATCACTGTGGCGCCGGCCGCGGCTTCGATGAGGAGCAGCCGGTGCAGGGTCTGGGTGACCGGGCGCAGCGTGCCCGCCACGACCACGCGGCCCCCGTCGGGCAGGGCGGCGACGGCGACCCGCTCGGCACTGCCGCCCTTCGCGGTGCTGCTGTCGATCACCTTGGCGCCGGTGACCGGAAGCGTGCCGGTGCGCACCGCCGTGGACAGCTCGGGTGCGCCCGCGCCCGTGCTGGTGCGCGCCGGGGTGGTGTGCACGGTGGTGCCGTCGGCGTCGAGCACCGCGACGTAGAGGTCGGGGCCCACCAGGTTGTGGATCAGGTTGTCGTCGACGCTGTCGGGCGTGGTCGGCCCGCCGCCGTCGGTCTCGGGCGGCAGCGTCGTCGAGGTGGAGCTGCCGGACGGGAGGCCGCCGCCGTGGTGCAGGCCGTCGCCCTGGGGTCGCTGGGACTGGGCGATGGACTGGGCCGCGGTGGTGAGCTGCTGGTCGAGGCGGCCGCGGAGGAAGTGGTCGAGCGACAGGTACGTGCCCGCGCCGAACACGAGCAGGCCGCCGAGCACGAGCACCGCCAGGCCCACGAGGAGCCGGAGTCGCAGGGACACGGCGGCCTACTCGTCGGGCTTGCGCAGGGTGTAGCCCACGCCGCGCACCGTCTGGATGAGGGGCGGGTCGAAGGCGTCGATCTTCTTGCGGAGGTAGTACACGTAGGTCTCCACGACCGCGGCGTCGCCGTCGAAGTCGTACTGCCACACGTGGTCGAGGATCTGCTGCTTCGACACCACCCGCCGGGCGTTCGCGAGCAGGTAGTGCAGCAGGTTGAACTCGGTGGGCGTGAGGTTCACGACCTTGCCCTGACGCCGCACCTCGTGGGCCTCCTCGTCGAGCTCGAGGTCGGCGAAGGTGAGGCGGTGGGGGGCGTCGGTCGAGGCGTCGGTGCGCCGCAGCACCACGCGGATGCGGGCGACCAGCTCCTCGAAGCTGAAGGGCTTGGCGAGGTAGTCGTCGCCGCCGATCGTGAGCCCGGTGAGGCGGTCGTCGAGCTCCTTGCGAGCCGTGAGGAACACCACCGGTGCGCGCTCGCCGTCGGCGCGCAGCCGGCGGCACACCTCGAAGCCGTCGAGCCCGGGCATCATCACGTCGAGCACGATCAGGTCGGGCCGGAAGGTGGGCACTGCGGCCAGCGCGGCACGACCGTCGTCGACGGCCTCCACCTCGAACCCCTCGTAGCGGAGGCCCATGGCGACCAGCTCACGGATGTTCTGCTCATCGTCTGCCACCAGCACTCGCGCCATGGGCTCCATGCTCGCCGATCAACCTCAGAGTTTCCTCAGAGGAAGCCCAGGAGTCCCTCCGAGCCCGCCGTGAGAAGGACCCCGGAGACTCAGAGGCGGTTGTGAGCGGCCTCTGAGCTGCCGTCTCGAAGCTGCTCCCGTCAACGTCCCACGCCCGGGCCAGATCGGGCGTCGCCCAGAGGAGCAGCCAGTGAACGAGCACGATCCGATCAACGAACCCCGGCAACCCCAGGTCACCGACCTCCCACCGGCGTGGCGCATCGACGCCGCGCCTCCGACCGCAGGCGCCTGGGACGAAGTCGCCCCGTCGGCGACGCCGCCGTCCGGGTCACGACCTGGGTCCCGCAAGACCTGGCTCATCGGGGCCGCAGGCGCGGCCGTCATCGGGATCGGCGCGTTCGTGGGGCTCGGAGGCCTCGGCACCAAGGGCTCGTCGGGCGCGGCCGCGACGGGCGCCCAGGCGCAGGCAGGCCCCGGCGGCGCCGGCGGGTTCGGCCGGCCGGGCACCACGGGCACGGTCGCCTCGATCTCGGGCTCGACCCTGACGGTGAAGACCACGAGCGGCACGACCAAGGTGACCACGACGTCGAAGACCACGGTGTCGGAGACGTCGACCTCCTCGCTCAGCGCGGTGGAGGTCGGCGACCACGTCCAGGTGATGGGCGCGACCTCCGGCACGAACAAGGTCGTCGCCGAGCGCATCGTCACCGGCACCGCGGCCACGAGCGGCGCCATGGGCCAGCCGCCGATGATGCAGGGCGGCACACCTCCGGCCGGCATGGCCGGCGGGAGCGGCTCCGGTGGGTCGGGCAACGCCGGGCCGGGCGCGTCGGGCAACGCCGGACCGGGCCAGGGCGGGCCCGGTGGCTTCGGCGGGTTCGTGTCGGGGGTCGTGACCGCGTCGAGCAACGGCACCCTGACCGTGAAGGAGGCCAGCGGCACCGTGGTCACGGTCACGACCTCGTCGTCGACCACG
>JADGOP010000121.1 GCA_017882935.1 Actinomycetota bacterium | reverse complement strand
CGTCCGCATCAACGGCGTCGCGGCGAAGGCGGCGAGCCCGGTCCGGGTCGGCGATCGCGTCGTCGCGCGGGTCGGGGGGCGCGAGCGGGTGGTCGAGGTCGTCCGCATCATCGAGAAGCGGGTCGGCGCCGCCATCGCAGCGGACTGCCTGGTCGACCACAGCCCGCCCCCACCGCCGAAGGAGGCGGTGCCGGTCTTCGACCGCGACCGGGGCGCGGGCCGCCCCACCAAGCGCGACCGGCGCGACCTCGACCGGCTGCGGCGGCGTTGAGCGACCGCAGGAGCACCCGGCCAGCCCTCGAGCCGTTCCCCCATCCGTGAGTGCATTTCGAGCCCAGGCAGCCACCCTGGTGCTACCTTGCCCCGGAACGTGCACGGACGTCGGCGGAGGTTGGGCACATGAAGCGGATGCAACGGCTCGCGGTCCTCGGGGTGCTCGCACTCGTGGCGGCCGGGTGCAACGTCAACTGGGCGCAGTTCAGGGCCGACGCGACGCACAGCGGCGCCCAGTCCGAGAGCGCGATCAGCACGGCCAACGTGGCCTCGCTGGGCGCCAAGTGGTCGACCGCCCTCACCGGTGGGATCAAGTCCTCCCCTGCGGTCGTGGGCGGTGTCGTCTACCTCTCGACCCTCGACGGCAAGGTCGACGCGCTCGACGCCACCACCGGCGCCGTCAAGTGGACCACCGTCACCGGCAGCGCCACGCAGTACTCCTCGCCGGCGGTCGCGAACAGCGTCGTCTACGTCGGCACCGACACCGGCAAGGTCGACGCGCTCGACGCCACCACCGGGGCGATCAAGTGGGCCTACACCACGGGCGGTGCCGTCGAGTCGTCGCCCACGGTCGTGAGCGGGGTCGTCTACGTCGGCTCCGAGGACCACAAGGTGTACGCGCTCGACGCCACGAGCGGCGTGGTCAAGTGGAGCCTCACCACCGGGAACAACGTCGACTCGTCGCCTGCCGTCGTGGGCGGCGTCGTCTACGTGGGCTCCAACGACGGCAAGGTCTGGGCGCTCGACGCCTCCACCGGGACGGTCAAGTGGACGGCCACCACCGCCGGCGCCATCTTCTCGTCGCCTGCCGTCGCCAGCGGCGTCGTCTACGTCGGCTCCGCCGACCACAAGGTCTGGGCCCTCGACGCCACCACCGGCGCCACGAAGTGGACCGCCACCACCGGCGCCGGCATCTCGTCGTCACCCGCGGTGGCGAACGGGGTCGTCTTCATCGGCTCCGACGACACCAAGGTCTACGCCCTCGACGCCGTCACCGGTGCCACCAAGTGGACGGCCGCCACGGGCGGCACGGTCCAGTCCTCGCCTGCGGTCGCGAACGGCATCGTCTACGTCGGCTCCGCCGATCAGAAGCTCTACGGGCTCGACGCCACGACCGGGGCGACGAAGTGGTCCAGCACCACCACCGGTGTCGTCTTCTCCTCTCCGAGCGTCGCCAACGGGGTCGTCTTCGTCGGTTCCAACGACGGCAAGGCCCGCGCGTTCACGGCCTGGACCTTCACCCGCCCGACGTGCCCCTCGAACCCGCACTCCGGGATGAGCCCCTGCCAGATCCAGGACGCCTACCGCCTGCCCTCCCAGGTCGCCGGCACCGGCCGCACCGTGGCCATCGTCGACGCCTACGACAACCCCAACGCCGAAGCCGATCTGGCCGTGTACCGCACGCAGTACGGGCTCCCGGCCTGCACCACGGCCAACGGGTGCTTCAAGAAGCTCAACCAGACGGGCGTCGCCGGGAGCTACCCGACCGGTGACCCCGGCTGGGGCATCGAGATCTCCCTCGACCTCGACGCGGTCTCGGCAGCGTGCCCGCTGTGCCACATCACGCTCGTCGAGGCCAACAGCTCCTCGACCCTCGACCTCGACGTCGCCGAGGACACCGCCGCCGCGCAGAGCCCGACCGCCATCTCGAACAGTTGGGGCGCGGGCGAGTTCGCCGGCGAGCACACCCTCGACGGCCACTTCACCCACGCCGGGATCCCGATCACGGTGTCCACCGGCGACAGCGGCTTCGGCACCGCCTGGCCGGCCGCCTCGCCGAACGTCACCGCGGTCGGGGGCACCCAGCTGGTGCAGGACTCCAGCACCCGGGGCTGGAGCGAGACGGTCTGGTCGGGAGCCGGAAGCGGCTGCTCGAGCCAGGAGGCGAAGCCCGCGTGGCAGCTCGACTCGGGTTGCGCCAACCGCACCATCGCCGACGTGTCGGCCCTCGCCGGGTCGCCCGGGTTGGCGCTGTACGACACCTACGGCACGTCAGGGTGGCTCGACTATGGCGGCACCAGCCTCGCTGCACCGCTCGTCGGCGCCGTGTACGCCCTGGCCTACCCCGACTACTCGTCGGCCACCACCTACACGCACGCCGCGTCGCTTTTCGACATCACGTCGGGCTCGACCGGATCGTGCGGGGGCAGCTACCTGTGCACCGGCGTCACCGGCTTCGACGGCCCGACCGGGCTCGGCACCCCGTGTGGCACAGCAGCATTCGGATCCGGGCCGTACATCAGCACCTGCCCGGCACCCGGCGCCGGAGCCGCAGCCGGCGCAGAACCCAAGTCGACGGCGATCCTGACGCCGGCGTGCCCCACCGCGGCGCCGGGGCACGTCCGCTGCTTCGCCTACAAGATCGCCAACGGCTGACCGGGCCGGCCCCCCCCCAGCGATGAGGGTCGGAGTCGGTCGGTGGTCACGCGGTGCGGGCGGTGTCCTCGTCGTGCGGCTCCGCACGCCACACCGACTCGGGCACGACGGGCCCCTCCGTCCCTGACCTCGGGCCGTTCGGATCGGTCGACCAGCTCATCCGGCAGCAGTACGTCGACGCCGCGCGGCGGCCGACCGGTCCCGAGGTCGTCGCCGCGAGAGCAGCCCTCGACGAGCACGGGGAGTCAGCCGGCGACTTCATGGCCGCCGTCGTGTCCGGACCTGGCCGGGAGGCCCAGGCGCAGGAGCTCGCCCGCCTGTACCTCGGCGAGCTGGGGCGCCTGCCGGCGTTCGCGCCGTTCACCTACTGGCGTGCCCAACGAGCCGCAGGCCAGCCGGTCACGTCGGTCGCACAGATCTTCGCGTCGTCCGGGGAGTTCGCCGCCCGGTTCCCCACCTCGCTCTCCAAGACGGCCTTCGTCACGCAGCTCTACGAGAAGATCCTGCTGCGACCACCCGACCCCGCCGGGCTCTCGGGCTGGGTGCACCAGCTCGTCACCGGCACGCCGCGCTGGCTCGTCGCCCTCCGGGTCGTCGACTCCCCGGAGTACCGCGCCGACACCGCCGCGAGCGCGGACTCGGTGCTTGCGTTCGCCGTGATGCTCTCGCGGATCCCCACCACGGCAGAGCTCTCGTCCGAAACGCTCCGCGCCGTCGATGCCACCTCCGGAGCGGTCAGGTGGAGCCAGACCGCCGACGGTGCGCTGCTGAGCGCCCCGGTCGTCGCGAACGGCACGGTCTACGTGGCCGGCAGCAATGGCGTGGTCCACGGCTTCGACGAGGCAACCGGCGCCACCGTGTGGACCGGCGTCGCAGGCAGCAGCTTCGTCCTCGAGGACTGGAACGCCTCCGTCCGCACCGGTATGGCGATCGCGGCGACCAGCTCCTCGTTCCCGCCGGGAACGACCTCACGGCGTTCGGCTAGTGGCCGGCTGCGCGCCCACCTCGCGCGAGACTCCCCAGGTCCCGCCCTGGTAGCTCAGGTGGATAGAGCGACCGCCTCCTAAGCGGTAGGCCACAGGTTCGAGTCCTGTCCAGGGCACCCTCTCCCCGCAGCCCCTAGTGTCGCCCGCCGTGGCCGTCCAGCTCCCGTACTTCGACGAGATCATCGAGCGCCTCGACCGCGAGCCCGACTCCTCGCTGGCCGTGGCGTTCAAGCAGAACGTGCACTGGGGCTACTACGTCGAGCCCGGCACCGCCGACGACGGCATGGCCGGCTACATCGAGGCCGCCAAGGAGATGACCCGCCAGGTCTGCCGGGCCGCGGGGGTGGCCGACGGGCAGCGCGTCGTCGACGTCGGGTGCGGCTTCGGGGGCGCCATCGCCCACATGGACGCGACCCGCTCCGACTGCCGCTTCGTGGGCCTCAACTTCGACGCCCGGCAGCTCGGGGTCGCGCGGCGGCTGGTCACCCCGGCGGCGTCGAACGAGGTGCGCTTCGTGGCGGGCGACGCGTGCGCGCTGCCATTCGCCGACCGGAGCTTCGACGTGATGACGGCGCTCGAGTGCATCTTCCACTTCCCCAGCCGCAGCCGCTTCCTCGAGGAGGTGCGCCGGGTGCTGGTGCCGGGCGCGCTGTTGGCCATCACCGACTTCGTGCTGCCCGCGGTGTTCGCCGACCACAAGGACGACCTGGTCGCGGCCCACCGCAGCGGCAGCGACTTCTACGGCTCGAACGCGCCGCCCATCACCGGCGCAGAGTACCGGAGCGTGGCTGCCGCAGCGGGGACCGAGTGCATCGAGGACCGCGACATCACCGCCCAGACCGTGCCCACGTACGCCGCGATGCGGCGGCTGTACCACGAGGCCCGGATCCTCAACGGGGTGCGCGCCACCTACGAGCTCGACGAGGCCCGCAAGCGCGGCCTGCTCGAGTACCACCTCCTGGTGTTCCGCGTCCCCTGACCCCTCCTACGATGGCCCGGGTCGGGCGATCAGAACGGAGCGCGGTGTGTCCACCGAGGGTCACGGCACGAAGGCCATCCTCGCGGCGTTCGCCGCGAACCTGGGCATCGCCGTGGCCAAGTTCGTGGGCTTCGTGTTCACCGGGTCGGGCTCGATGCTGGCCGAGGGGGTGCACTCACTGGCCGACACCGGCAACCAGGGCCTGCTGCTGTTCGGGGGCAAGCGCTCGCAACGCGAGGCCACCGACGAGCACCCGTTCGGCTACGGCCGCGAGCGCTACTTCTACGCCTTCGTGGTGGCCATCGTGCTGTTCACCCTCGGCGCGGGGTTCGCCATCTACGACGGCATCTCCAAGTGGCGCGACCCGCACGAGCTCGAGGGCCTCTGGTGGGCCGTCGCCATCCTCGGCGTGGCCGTCGTCCTCGAGTCGTTCAGCTTCCGCACGGCCCTGAGGGAGTCCCGCAGCCAGCGCGAGCCGGGCCAGTCGCTGGTCCAGTTCATCCACCGCGCCAAGGCGCCGGAGATCCCCGTCGTGCTGCTCGAGGACTTCGCGGCGCTGTGCGGCCTGTGCATCGCGCTGCTCGCGGTGATCCTGTCGCACGCCACGGGCAACCCGCGCTGGGACGCGCTCGGCACCGTGCTCATCGGCGTGCTGCTCGGCCTGGTGGCGGCGGTGCTCGCCGTCGAGATGAAGTCGCTCCTCATCGGCGAGTCGGCCAGCGGCACGCAGCAGGACGCCATCCGCGCCGCGCTCGTGGCCGACGACGCGGTGCTCCGGCTCATCCACGTGCGCACCGAGCACCTCGGTCCCGAGGAGCTGCTCGTCGGCGCCAAGCTCGAGTTCCGCCACGACCTCACCCTCCCCGAGGTGGCCGACGCCATCGACCGGGTGGAGGTGCTGGTGAGAGCCGACGTGCCCGCCGCGCGGGTGCTCTACATCGAGCCCGACATCAGCCGCGACCAGCCGACCGCGGCACCGGTTGCCGATTGAGGCAATACCCGACATACTCGGTCGGGTATTCGATCCACGATCTTTCGAGAGGCCAACGATGACCACGATCCGCTTGGGTGACGAGTTCCCGGACTTCACCGCCGAGACCACCGACGGCACCATCAACTTCCGTGAGTGGAAGGGCGACAGCTGGGCGCTGTTCTTCTCCCACCCCGCCGACTTCACCCCGGTCTGCACCACCGAGCTGGGCGCGCTGGCGGGCCTCAAGCCGGAGTTCGACAAGCGAGGCGTGAAGCTCATCGGCATCTCCGTCGACTCGCTCGAGTCGCACCAGGGCTGGACGGGCGACATCGCCGACGTCACCGGCAACAAGCTCAACTTCCCGCTCATCGCCGACCCCGACCGCAAGCTGGCGCTCGAGCTCGACCTGATCCACCCCAACGCCAACGCCACGGCCACGGTACGCACCGTCTACATCATCGGGCCCGACAACCTGCTCAAGCTCAGCCTCACCTACCCGGCCTCCACCGGGCGCAACTGGGCCGAGATCCTGCGCACCATCGACTCGCTGCAGCTCACGGCCAACCACAAGGTGGCCACGCCGGTGAACTGGACGCAGGGCGAGGACGTCATCGTCGTCCCCGCGGTGAGCGACGAGGAAGCGGCCGAGAAGTTCGGCTCCTTCGACGCCAAGAAGCCCTACCTGCGCTACGTCAAGCAGCCCGGCTGACCCTGTCGGCCCTCGGCTCCGTCCCCGTCAGGCGGGGACGGAGTCGGTGGCCGCGGTGCCGAGCCCGCGGTCGAACGCGGTGATCCACCCGGTGGCCTCGACGCCCAGCTGGTGCATGCGGCTCCAGCCCTCGGCGGCCACGTCGATGGCGTCGGAGCTGCCGATGAGGTCGAGGGCGCGGCCCTCGGCGAGGCGGGCGAGCGCCTGCGAGAGCACGTCGCCCGTGTGGTCGATCTCGTCGCGCAGGATGGCGAACGACCGCCGGACGCCCTCGCGGTCGTCGGAGCGTGCCGCCGCCAGGCCTTGGGCGACCAGCACCAGGAAGCGGTCGTAGTAGCTCGAGCGCGGATCGCCGAGCACGCTCTGGGCCAACTCGCCGGCACGCTGCGTGTCGCCCGCGGCCCCGTACGCCAGCGCCGCAGCCGCCCGTGTGGCGAGGCCCACGGTGCCGTGGCCCGCCGAGGTCATGGCGTCGCGGAGCACGCCGACCGACTCGTCGACGCGGCCCAGCTGGAGCAGTGCCAGCCCGGCGGCGAGCTGCGACTCGTCGGGCCCGTCGCCCCGGTCGACGCTCTCGTCCCACGGCCACTCGAGCACCGCCAGCGCCGGGTCGGGCCGGCCCAGGTGCACCAACGTGGAGGCCAGCGCGCCGGCGGTGACGCCGCGGTCCTCGGGGGACTGCTGCTCCGCGGCCTCCCACGTCTCCTCGAGCACCGTGACCCCCTCGGTGACGCGGCCCGACATGGCCAGCGCCCGGCCGAGCGGCCA
>JADGOP010000120.1 GCA_017882935.1 Actinomycetota bacterium | reverse complement strand
ACCGACCAGTACCAGGAGCTGATCTCCTGGGTGGGCGATGCGCTGCCGCCTGACGCGTCGCTGCTCGACATCGGCGCGGGCAAGGGCCGCAACCCCTACCTGGCCGACCTGGTGGGGCGCTGCAGCCGGGTCGCCGGGGTCGACCCGAGCGACGACATCGACGACAACCCGTACCTCACGCACCGGCTGAAGGGCTACCTCGCCTATGCCGAGGGGGTGCCGGGGTTCGAGCCGTTCGACGTGGCGCTGGCGGTCTACGTGGTCGAGCACATCGACGACTCCCACACCTTCCTCAACACCGCGCACCGCTTCCTGGCGCCGGGCGGCTCGCTGTTCCTGCTCACCCCGAACCTGTGGCACTACTTCGGGCTGGCGAGCCTGGCGGCGTCACGGTTGCACGTCGAGGACTGGCTGCTGAAGCGGCTGCGGGGCCAGGAGCTCGTCGACGACTACCACTTCGACGTCCAGTTCCAGATGAACTCGGTGCGCCAGCTCACCGAGGCGGCCGAGCGTGCGGGGTTCGCCAGGGCCGAGTTCCGCCACCTCGAGGACCCGGGCATCTTCGAGGGGTACCTGCCGGCGCGGCTGGCGTGGTTCCCGCGCAGCTACTCCAAGGCGGTGCGCCGCCTGCGTCGCGGCTCGAACTACGGCACCCTGCTGGTGCGCCTCACCCGCGCCTGACCTGACCGCACCCCGGGCGGGTGCGGGGCGGCCGGAGGGCCACCGGTAGCCTGCGGCCAATGGAACGCTTCGGGTTCGTCGGGCTCCCCAACGCGGGCAAGTCGTCGCTGTACAACGCGCTTGCCGGTGGCGGGGCGCTCGCGGCGCCCTACGCGTTCGCCACCACCGACCCCAACGTGGGCGTGGCGAAGGTGCCCGACGAGCGGCTCGACCGGCTCGCGGCGATGAGCGCGTCGAAGAAGGTGATCCCCGCCAGCGTCCAGTTCGTCGACATCGGTGGGCTGGTCGAGGGCGCCAGCCAGGGCGAGGGCCTCGGCAACCGCTTCCTCGGCGGCATCCGCGAGGCCGACGCGGTGGTGTTCGTGCTGCGGGCGTTCGCCGACGGCGACGTGCCCGGGCCGTCCGACCCGCTCGAGCACCTGCGGGTCCTCGAGATCGAGCTGACCCTGGCCGACCTCGAAGCCGTCGAGTCGCAGGTCGAGAAGCGTCGTCGGGCCGCCAAGCAGGACAAGTCGCTCGCCGAGGAGGTCGAGGCGCTCGACGCGGCCGCGGCCGTGCTCGCCGAGGGCACGCCCCTGTACCGCAGCAACCTGTCGTCCGCCCTGCGCGCCGCGCTGCGGCCCTACTTCCTGCTCACGAACAAGCCCGTGATGGCACTCGTGAACGTGGGCGAGGACCAGCTGGGCAACATCGACGAGATCGTGGCGCCGGTGCAGGCCGAGCTCGGCGACCGGGCCGAGGTCATCGGCATGTGCGTGCAGCTCGAGGCCGAGGCGGCGCAGTTCGTGGGCGACGAGCGCACCGAGATGCTCGATGCGCTGGGGCTCGGCGAGGGGGCGCTGCCCCGGTTCCTGCGTGCCGCCTACCACCTGCTCGGCCTGCGGACCTTCTTCACCACCGGCGACAAGGAGAGCCGCGCCTGGACGTTCCGGGCAGGCGCCAAGGCGCCCCAGACCGCGGGCGTGATCCACACCGACTTCGAGCGGGGCTTCATCCGCGCCGAGGTCATCCACTGGGACGAGCTGCTCGAGGTCGGGTCGTGGTCGAAGGCGCGCGACGCGGGCACCCTGCGCGTCGAGGGCAAGGACTACGAGGTGGCCGACGGCGACGTCCTCGAGTTCCGCTTCAACGTCTGAGGCCGGGACGAGGCGGGGGAGCGACCATGGCCTGGCTCGTACGTGGCGGGGAGGTGCTCGCGGCCCTCGAGGTCGCCGACACCCGCAACGCCCGCCGCTGGGGCCTGCTCGGTCGTGACGGCATCGAGGGCGCGCTGCTCATCCCGAAGGCCCATCAGGTGCACACCATCGGCATGCGCTTCGCCATCGACGTGGCCTACTGCGACGCCGACCTCGTGGTGGTCCGCGTCGGCCGGCTCGCGCGCAACCGCGTCGGACCCGTCGTGTGGTCGGCGCGGGCGGTGATCGAGGCGGAGGCGGGGATGCTCGGCCGCTGGAACGTGCAGGTCGGCGACCAGCTCGAGACCCGCGGCACCGATCAGCCGTAGCGGGCGAGGATGGCCCGGGCCGACTCGGCCAGGCCCTCGCGGACCTCGGGCGGACCGACGACCTCGTGCTCGGCGCAGTACCCGAGCAGCGACCACTGGGCGTGCTGGGCGTTGCGGTACATGAGGCTGACGATGTCGTCGCCCGGGTGGTCGGGGTCGGGGCGGCGCTCGGGCTCGGCCGTGACCTGGCCGGCCGCCCCCTTCATGACCGCGGCGCTGCGGGCGTGGGGCACGCGCACCTCGACGGTGAGTCCGGTGCCCGGCCGCTCGAACTCGGAGCGCATCTGGTCCCACAGCCGGGCCAGCGGCGGCAGGTCGGGCGGCAGGGCCGCGGCGTCACCCAGCTCGGCGTGCTCGACCCGGCCGGCCCGGTACATGCGCGGCTCGCCCTCGCGGCAGGCCACCAGGTACCAGGTGCCCGCCTTGGAGACGAGCCCGACGGGGTCGAGGGTGTACTCGGAGGGCTCGCGCCCGGGACGCCGGTAGCGCACCCGGACCTGCCGGTCGCTGATGACCGCCTGCTGCAGCACGCCGAGGTGCGGCACGGTCTCGGTGCGGCGCCCCCAGCCCTGCGGCTCGACGAGGATGCGCTGCTCGGTGCGCTCCGCCGCGGGGCGCTGCTCGACGGGGAGGGCGGCGAGCAGCTTGCGGAACGCCGCCTGGAGGTGGCCGTCGGTGCTCGGGTCGGTGAGCACGCCACGGCCCGAGAAGGTGAACAGCGCCTGGGCCTCGTGCGCGGTGAGGCCGGTGGCGTCGGTGCGGTAGCCCGGGAGCAGCACGATGCCGCCGCCCCGCCCCTGCTCGGTGTACACGGGCACGCCGGCCGACGACAGCGCGTCGACGTCGCGGTAGATGGTGCGCACCGACACCTCGAGCTCCTCGGCGAGATCGGGCGCGGTGCAGCGGCCCCGCGTCTGGAGCAGCAGCAGGATGGCGAGCAACCGGTCGGAGCGCATGACCCGACCATGCTCCCAGATACCTGACGTCAGGTGTCAGGTTCTCTCCGCGATGGTGGTCGCAACACCACCGATCCCCTCGAGGAGCACCCCCGTGAGCACGACCACCAGCACCATCGCCGTCACCACCGTCGACCCGCAGACCCTGGTCCACGCCTATGCCACGGTCCTCGACGCCGCGGTCGACGTGGTGGCGGGCATCGCCCCCGCACAGGCCACCGACCCCACGCCGTGCGACGAGTTCGACGTCGCCGCACTCGTGGGTCACACCAAGGGTGCCATCCGCCGTGGGTTCGACCTCGCCTCGGGCATCGACGCCTTCGCCGGGCCGCTCGACGACAGCCTCTGGCCCGACGCGCCGTGGGCCGACCAGGTCCGCTCCGAGGCCGACGCCGCGCTGGCCGCGTGGGAGGCCGCCGACTTCGACGCCACCTACCACGTGCCCTGGGCCACCTACACCGGCCGCCAGGCGCTCACCACCTACACCATCGAGGTCGCCACCCACGCCTGGGACCTGGCCGTGGCCACCGCGCAGCCCTACGAGTTCGACCCCGAGGTCGGCCTGCTGCTGCTCGCCCTGGCGCCGGCCATCGTGCCGGGCGGCGAGTTCCGCGGCGTGGCGTCGGGCATGCCGTTCGCCCAGGTGCAGGCCGCTCCCGAGGGCTCGGGTCCCTACACGCGGCTGGCGGCCTGGCTCGGTCGCACCGTCTGACTGCCACACTGGCGGCGTGAGCCCCGGCGCGCTGGTCCTGGTCGCGACCCCCATCGGCAACCTCGACGACGCGTCGCCGCGGGTCACGGCCGCGCTCGCCGCGGCCGACGCCGTCGGGTGCGAGGACACCCGGCGCACCGGGCGCCTCCTGTCGCACCTCGGCGTCGCGGCCCCCAGGCTGATCGTGGTCAACGAGCACACCGAGCGCGACACCGTGCCCGGCATCCTCGACCGCCTGGCGCGCGGCGAGCGGGTGGCCCTCGTGAGCGACGCGGGGCTGCCCGGCATCTCCGACCCCGGTGAGGTGCTGGTGCGCGCCGCGGTCGAGGCCGGGTTCGCGGTGGAGGTGATCCCCGGCCCGTCGGCCGCGGCCGCCGCCCTGGTGGTCAGCGGGCTGCCCACCGCCCGGTTCGTGTTCGAGGGCTTCCTGCCGCGCAAGGGCAGTGCCCGGACGCGCCGCCTGACTGCCGTCGCCACCGAGGAGCGCACCGTCGTGCTCTACGAGGCGCCGCACCGCCTGGCCCGCACGGTCGCCGACCTGGCCGGGGTCTGCGGTCCCGAGCGTCGAGTGGTGTTCGCCCGCGAGCTCACCAAGCTGCACGAGGAGGTGTGGCGGGGCACGCTGGGGGAGGCGGTCGCGCGGGTGGCGGCGGTCGAGCCGCGTGGCGAGCACGTGCTGGTGCTCGACGGTGCCCCTGCGCCTGCGGAGCCCACCGACGCCGAGCTGGTCGCCGCGGTGACGGCGGCCCGGGCCACCGGCAGCTCCACCCGTGACGCTGCCGCCGAGGTGGCCGAGCGCTTCGGCGTGGGCCGCAAGCGCGTCTACGACCTCGCGCTCGGCCCCGACGCTCAGGTGGGCGTGAGCAGCTCGAGGCGGTTGCCGAAGGGGTCGTCGACGTAGCGCTGCTCGAAGCCGTCGACCCCGTCGCCGTCTCGGACCGGGTGCCCGGCCGCCTCCAGCCGCTCGGCGAGCAGGTCGAGGTCGTCGACGAGCAGGGCGGGGTGGGCCTTGCGGGCGGGCCGGAAGTCGACCTCGACGCCCAGGTGGACCCGCACGTCGCCGTCGCCGAACCAGCAGCCGCCGCGTTTGGCCAGGTGGGCCGGCTTGGGCACGCGGGTGAGGCCGAGCAGGCCCTCGTAGAAGGCCGTGGCGACGTCCTCGCCCCCGGGCGGCATGGCCAGCTGCACGTGGTCGATGGCGACGACTCGCATCGTTGCAGCCTCGCGCGCTCCGGACCTGCCGGCCGTAGGGTTGGAGCCGATGGTGCAGTCCGATCCCCCTGAGCCCGACGCTGCGGCACGGCCGGATCCCGCTCCGGAGCCCGACATCCTCGAGCGCATCGACGCGCTGCTGCCCGAGACCGACCCCGAGCCCGCCTTCGGTGGCGGCATCGTGCCGAACGCCGACATCTGGGACGACGACGAGTGGATGCCCGACGCCCAGACGGTGATCCACGGCCCCGACGGCGAGCCGCTCGAGGAGCCCCTCGACGACCCGGTCTACGACGGTCGCACCGACGAGGCCATGGCGTCGCGGATGGCGCGCTGGGGCCGCGAGTCGGTGCTGGGCGCCGGCATGGCCGGAGCAGGCCGCGCGATCGAGAGCTTCATCAAGGTGGAGCGCAAGACCGAGATCGTCATCGAGGTCGAGGCCGAGCGCTCCGGCCCCGACGACCCCGTCACGCTGCACCTGGTCGACGACCACCCCGAGGAGAGCGTGGCCGTCGTGCGTCCGTGGCTGCTCGGCGTGCCCCGCCGTCGCCGGCGCCGCGGCCAGGCGGCCCGCCAACAGCCCCCGCAGGCTCCCGAAGCGGTGTCCGGTGAGCCTGACCAGCCGGAACTCGGGTAAAGGGCCCGCGGAGGCGCCGGTAGGGTTGGGCGGGTGACCGCCGAACCACCCGCCAGACGCTTCTACGTCACGACGCCGATCTACTACGTCAACGACGCGCCCCACATCGGCCACGCCTACACCACGGTCACCGTCGACGCCCTGGCCCGGTGGCACCGCCTCCTCGGTGAGCCCACCTACTTCCTCACCGGCACCGACGAGCACGGGCTCAAGGTGCAGCGCTCGGCCGAGGCCAACGGGCTCACCCCCATCGAGCAGGCCGACCTCAACTCCGCACGCTTCCAGGAGACCTGGCGGCAGCTGCACATCGAGCCCGACGACTTCATCCGCACCACCGAGCCCCGGCACCATGCCGCGGTCCAGGCCCTGCTCACCAAGGTGCGCGACAACGGCCACGTCTACAAGGACACCTACGCCGGCCTCTACTGCGTGCACTGCGAGGCCTACTACGCCGAGTCCGACCTGCTGCCCAACCCCGACCCCGACGGGCTCGGACTGTGCCCCATCCACGGCAAGCCGGTCGAGTACCTCGAGGAGGAGAACTGGTTCTTCCGGCTCTCGGCCTTCGAGCAGCCCCTGCTCGACTGGTACGCGGCGCACCCCGACGCGGTGCAGCCCGAGGGCAAGCGCAACGAGGCGCTCGGGCTCATCCGCCAGGGCCTCGACGACGTCAGCATCAGCCGCAGCTCGCTCTCGTGGGGCGTGCCGGTCCCGTGGGACGACGCCCACGTCTTCTACGTCTGGTACGACGCGCTGATCAACTACGCCACCGCGGTGGGCTACGGCACCGACCGTGCCGAGTTCGACGCCTGGTGGCCGCACGTGCACCACGTGCTGGCCAAGGACATCCTGCGCTTCCACTGCGTCTACTGGCCCGCCCTGCTGCTGGCTGCGGGCGAGCTGCCCCCGCACCGCGTCCACGTGCACGGCTACCTGCTGGTCGGCGGCGAGAAGATGAGCAAGACCCGGCTGAACCAGATCGCCCCGGCCGACCTCGTCGACGAGTTCGGCGTCGACGGGTTCCGCTACCACTTCCTGCGCGACACGCCCTTCGGCCCCGACGGCGACTTCAGCTACGAGGCCATGATCTCCCGCTACAACGCCGACCTGGCCAACAACTTGGGCAACCTGCTGTCGCGCGTCGCCACGGTCGTGGCCAAGAAGTGCGACGGCATCGGCCCCGCCCCGCGCCCCGACAGCCCGCTCGCCGCGGTGGCGGCCGAGGTCTATGCCGCAACAGCCGAGGCGTGGGACGCGGTGGCCCCCTCCATCGCGCTCGACCACACGTGGCGGCTCATCCGCGAGGCCAACGCGCTCCTCGAGGCGGCCGAGCCCTGGAAGGCCGATCCCGGCCCCGAGGTCGACGGGGTGCTCGGCGACGCGCT
>JADGOP010000119.1 GCA_017882935.1 Actinomycetota bacterium | reverse complement strand
GTCCGGCCGCTGCGGCGGGGCGTGTCGCCCAAGGTGCTGGCGGGCATCCCCCTGCGCCAGCTCGGCCTGGTGTCCTACGGGATCTACCTCTGGCAGGACATCGTCATCGACCAGTACCTCCGGCGCACCCACCACCGGTCCTTCTCGGCGCCCTTCCTGCCGGCGCTGCTGTGGGTGGGGGCCGTCACCACGCTGATCGCCACGGTGAGCTACGTCGTGATCGAGCGCCCGGCGCTGTCGCTGAAGCGCCGCCGGATCCTGCCCTCGCGCCGTGTCCCCGACGCCGCCCGAGCGCACTAGGGCCCCGCCGGGCCACCAGTACGATGCGGACCCACCTCGAGCGGGAGTAGTCGACCTCCATGTCGGTCGTGAACGAACCTGTGGTCCCCGACATGCGAGACGACGCGCCCCACGACGATGGCGACGCGCCCGCGTTACGGCACCCCTGGCGCACCGCCCTCGCGGTCGGCGTGGTGCTCGGGGCGTTCGCGCTGCCGCTCCGGGGCCTGCTCCGCTACCAGGGCCCGCCGATGGAGGAGGGCTTCATGCTGGCCTTCCCGCAGGAGGTGTTGCGGGGGCAGATCCCCAACCGGGACTTCCTGCACCTCTACGGGCCCGGCAGCCTGTGGGTGCTCGCCGGCATCTTCAAGGCCTTCGGCACGACGCTGGCAACCGAGCGCTTCGCCGGTCTGGCGCAGCACGTCGGCGTGGTGTTCGGGATCTTCTTCCTGGCCCGGCCGTGGGGTCGCATCGTGGCGGTCGTGGCGGCCCTGGTGTCGCTGTTCATCATCCTGCCCCCGGTGGGGCTCACCGCCATGGCCTGGAACGGGGCGGTCGCCTTCGGGTTGTGGTCGCTCGTCGTGGGGCTCGGCGCGGTGCGCGGCGAGGGTGTGCGCGCCTGGGGCGGCGGCACCGACGCGCTCCGGCTGCTGACGGCCGGCACCGACGCGCAGGCGCGCCGCGGCGCCGACCGCCGCCTGCTCGCCGCGGGCCTGCTGGCCGGCGTCGCCCTCCTCTACCGTCCCGACCTGATCGTCGCCGTCACCCTGAGCCTCGGCTCGCTCGTGTGGCGCCAGGACCGCAAGGCCCGGGTGCGGCTCCTCACCGGGGTCGGCATCGGTGTGGTGCCGTACCTCCTCCAATTCGCCCTCGCGGGCCCGGGCCACTCGATCCAGGGCATGGTGCTCGACCCGGTGTTCCGGCTCCGGGGCGGGCGGTCGCTCCCGGTGCCGCCGCCGTGGGACCACCTCAACGGCTTCCTGCAGAAGGCAGCAGGCCTGCGCAACATCGGCTGGCCGGTGCCGCACCTGGCCGTGGCGCACGAGGCGTTCCTCTGGTTCTTCCTGGTGCCCCTCTCGGCGATCTTCGTCGCCGGCACCGGCTGGCGGTGCCACCGCCGTGCCCCCGGCAGCTACCGCGCCCAGGTGCTGTTCACCACCGGCATGTTCTCGGTCGGCATCCTCACGCAGTCGCTGCAGCGCCCCGACACCGCCCACTTCGCGTGGGTCAGCTGCGTGTCGGTCGCGCTGGTGCCGGTGGCGTGCGCCGAGCTGGCCGGCCACGTCGCGCGGCGTCGCGGGCCCGTGCCTGCCGGCGCGGCGTTCACGGTGGCGGCGCTGCTGCTCGTGGGCGTGATGCCGCTGTTCACGCTGCGCACCTACGTCGACCTCAGCGAGCAGTCGTTCGGCCGCAACGTCTTCGGCTACCCGATCAACAACGGCGGGCGGAACTTCTACTACGGCAACGCCGACGACGCTGCGGCCGCCAACCAGGTGGTCCGGGCGCTCGACCGCATCCAGGTCCCGGGCAAGCGGCTGCTGGTGGGCCCCACCGACCTCCGCAAGACGCCCTACAGCGACGCCTTCTTCTACTACCTGTTCCCGAAGCTGGCGGTGGGCACGTACTACATCGAGATGGACCCGGGAATGGCCAACCGACCCGACTCCGGGCTGGCGCACGAGGTGGCCACGTCGGACTACCTGATCCTGTCCGACGTGTGGACCAACTGGGTCGAGCCCAACACCTCGCGGAAGTTCGGTCCGAACACCCCGAACGAGGAGGTGGCGAAGCACTTCTGCCTCGTCGGCGCCTACGGTGCGGGGGAGGCCCACCCGAAGGGCATCTTCCGCCTCTACCGACGCTGCCGCTGACTCCGCGCCGGGCGCCCGTGGGGCTGCCAGCTGCCTGCGGTCGCCGTGAGTCGGTCCGGTAACGTACCGCCGATGCGTACCCTGATCGTCGTCCCCACCTTCGAGGAAGCGACCAACGTCGAGCCCTTCCTGGCGGCGATCCGCGACGCCGTCCCCGCCGCCGACATCCTCATCGTCGACGACAGCAGCCCCGACGGCACGGCCGACCTGGCCGAGAAGGCCGGCGCCGAGCTGGGTCAGGTCAAGGTGCTCCGCCGCCCCAAGAAGGACGGCCTCGGCAACGCCTACCGGGCCGGCTTCGGGGTGGGCATGGACGAGGGCTACGAGACCCTCGTGCAGATGGACGTCGACTTCTCGCACGACCCCGCCCAGGTGCCGGCCTTGCTCGCCAAGATCGACGAGGGTGCCGGCGTGGTCATCGGCTCCCGCTACGTCCCGGGCGGCTCCACGCCCCACTGGCCCTGGTACCGGCGGGCGCTCTCCAAGTGGGGCAACCGCTACGCCGGGGTGATGCTGGGCATCCCCATCCGCGACGCCACGTCGGGCTTCCGGGCCTACCGGGGCGAGGTGCTGCGCGACATCCACTTCCAGGACACCGTCGCCAACGGCTACGCCTTCCAGATGGAGGTGGCCTACCTGCTGTCGAAGTGGGGCGGCGCCGTGCAGGAGCTGCCGATCGAGTTCACCGACCGCGTCCGCGGCACCTCGAAGATGTCGGCGTACATCATGGCCGAGGACATGTTGCTGGTCACGTGGTGGGGCATCCGCGACCGCGCCCTCAAGCTGTGGCGCCTGCTGCCGTTCGCCCGCCGGGCGTGACCGGGGTGGCTTCGGCCATTCGTCAACCAGCCGGGCCGTTCCGTCGGGCTCTCGACGCGGTCCGCACCGACCGGTTCTGGTGGTGGATCCTGGCGTGCGGGGCGGTCGGCCTGGTCCTGCGCGTGGTGTGGGTGGTGTACGCCGCGCGGGTGCCAGCCGGCCTCTACGACCCGGCCCGCTACTACGGCATCGCCGACAACATCGCCCACGGGCGCGGCTACGCCGACCTGTTCACCATGCGCCACGGCGTCCCGCTGCCCGGCGAGCCGAGCGCCTACTACCCGCCGGGCTACCCCTACTTCCTCGGTGCCATCGGCTGGCTGCAGCGCGTCGGCGCGCTGCCGCACGGCCTGCCCCGGGTGGCGGGCTGCGTACAGGCGCTGCTGGGATCGGCCACGGTCGTGATGGTGGGGGTGCTCGGCCGCAACGTGTGGTCACGCCGGGCGGGCGTGCTGGCTGCGGCCATGCTCGCGATCTATCCCAACCTGGTGATGCACGCGGCAGCGCTGCTGTCCGAGACGCTGTTCATCTTCCTGTTCATCGGCGCGCTGGTCGCACTGGTGCCGGCCGCGGGTCGCGCCGGACCGCTCGGACGGGCGCGCCTCGTGACCGCCGGCGTGCTGTTCGGGCTCTCGGTGCTGGTCCGTCCGGTCTCGTTGGCGGCACTGCCGGTGCTGGCGCTGGCCTGGTGGCTGCAGGGCCGCTCCGAGGGCCCGGGCGTCGGCCTGCGCCGGGCGGGGGAGCAGGTGGGCTGGCTGCTCGGCTGCACCGTGCTGCTCGTCGCGCCGTGGACCATCCGCAACGCGGTGCGCATGCATGCCTTCGTGCCGCTGTCCACGAACAACGGCGACAACCTCTGCATCGGCTACTCGCCCGGCGCCAACGGCGCCTTCGGCCTCGCCCCGGCCTGCATCACCAAGGACGTGGCGGTCAACGGCTCGCGCGCCGAGGTGCGCCACGACCACGAGGCCACCCACCTGGCCCTCAAGTACGCCACTGCCGACCCCGGTCGCATCCCGTGGCTGGTCACGCGGCGCTTCTACTACCTCATGCAGCGCGACGACGACGCGCTGCGCGCGGTGCAGTCCTACGGCGCCGGCAACTTCATCCCCGCGCACCGCGCCCACGTGCTCGACCGCGTCGCGTCGGTGTCGTGGCGCATCGTGGAGGTGCTCGGCGGCCTGGGCGTGCTCCTGCTGCTGTTCCGCGGCCGACGCGACCACCTGCTGGTGGCGCTGGCGGGCCTGAGCACCCTGGTGCTGCCGCTGCTCACGTTCGCCGACGCGCGCTTCAAGGTGCCCTTCGTGCCGTTCCTGATCCTGGGCGCGGGCGCGCTGCTGGCCCAGCTCACCGGCTCGCGCCCCGACCCGCCGGAGGCGGTCGACGAGGCCGAGCCGGCGGTGTCAGTGGCTCCGGGCTGAGCGATCGGCCTCGATGGCCGCACGGGGGAGGATCGGGGCGTCGCGGCCGGTGCCCGTGGTGGTGGGCCGCTCCGAGCCGGACTTCTCCTCGTGGTACTCCTCCTCGACGTTCACGTCCCAGATGTCGTGGTTCGTGCCGTTGACGATGTTCTCGACCGTGAGCATGGCCGTGAACATGGAGTGGTCCTGGTTGTTGTAGCGGAACATGCCGTTGCGACCGACCGGGTGGACGTTGGGCGTGTTGGCCTCGATCCAGGTGCGGAGCACCTCGACGTTGGCCCGGTAGGTCTCGTCGTAGATCGGGTAGGCCTTGGGCTGGCGCACCACGTAGCCCGCCTCGATGTCGTAGTACTTCATGAGCCCGAGGCTGTCGAGCTCACGCTTGCCCTGCTCGATGAGCTGGTCGTCGGGGGCGTTCCACTCGCGGTCGCCCTCGAACACCGTGTACTCGAGCCCGAGAACGTTCTTGCCGTCCTTCACGAGGAACGGCGACCACGACCCGAAGTTCTGGATGCGCATGGTCTTGACCTCGGGGGCGTGGATGTAGATCCAGTTGTCGTTCCACGCCACCTTGTCGGCCGGGACGACGAGCGCCACGGTGAGGAAGTCGCGGTACTGCAGGGAGCTCGCGGCGGCCAGCACCTCGGCGGGCGGCGGCGGGTCCATGGCCTCGAGCAGCTGGCTGAACGGCATCGAGGAGATGACCTCGGTGACGGGGTAGCTGGTGGTGCCACCCCCCGCGGTGACGGCCTCGACCTCGTGGGCGCGGCCACCCTCGTGGCGGATCTTGGTGACCCGCGTCTCCATGACCACCTTGGAGCCCTTGGCCTCGACCTTGTCGCGGCAGACCTCCCACATCATCCCGGGCCCGTACTTGGGGTACTGGAACTCCTCGATGAGGGAGGTGATCTCCTTCTGGTTCCGGCTGGGGGTGACCGCGTTGGCGATGGCCTTGCCGAGCGACAGGCCCTTGACGCGCTGCGCAGCCCAGTCGGCGGGCATCTGGCTGACCGGCACGCCCCAGACCTTCTCCGTATAGGTCTTGAAGAAGGTGCGGTAGAGGCGCCACCCGAAGCGGGCGACGAGCCAGCCCTCGTAGTTCGTCTGGTCCTTCGGCGGGCGGGCGCGGGCGGCCACGTAGGAGCCCACGCAGCGCACGGCCTCGACCGGCCCGAGGTTGCGGAAGGCGTTGCCGGCCTTGATCGGGTAGTCGAAGTACTTGCCGCCGTAGTAGATGCGGCTCTTGCGGGGCCGCATGAGGAAGTCCTCGGCGGGGAGGATCTCGTGCCAGAGGTCGTCGACCGGCTGCACCTTGGTGAAGAACCGGTGGCCACCGATGTCGAAGCGGTACCCGTCGCGCTCGACCGTGCGGCTGATGCCGCCGACCTGGTCGTCGGCTTCGAGGATGGTGGAGGAGGCTCCGAGCTTGTGGAGCTGGAAGGCGGCGGTGAGGCCGGCGGGACCGGCGCCGATGATGAGGACGTCGCGCGCCACGTCGGAGACGTGACCCTTGAGGGCGGCGTCAGAGTTGGTCATGTGGGACGTTCCCTTGCGTTGGACTTCGATCGAGACTCGTCGAGCGTAGCCAGAGGACGAGCGGCAAGGCGGATGCGGCGTAGCCGCCCGGAACCTGTGCGCTCGTCCGACCCGGCAAGCACGGGCCCTTGGTCCTGGGAGGCCGCCTTGTCGAAGGCGCTGGAGCGCCTATCCACGCGGCCTCACAGAACTACAGTCCGCCGGGATGAGCAGTCACGCGGCACCGGCCGCACCCGCCTCGGCGACCACCCCGGCAGCCCCGGTGGCCACCCCCTCGGGCCACTTCCCGGGCCTCGAGGGCCTGCGGGCGCTGGCGGCGTCGCTGGTGGTGCTCACCCACGCCGGCGATCTGGCGGGCCCCACCCGGGCGGGGTGGCTCACCAGGCCTGCGGCCGTGGGCGACGTGGGCGTGGCGGTCTTCTTCGTGCTGTCGGGCTTCCTGATCTACCGGCCGTTCGTCCGCGCCCACCTTGCCGGGCGGGCGCCGGCCCGGGCCCGCACCTTCTGGTGGCGGCGGGCCCTGCGCATCTTCCCGGCCTACTGGGTGGCGCTCACCTTCTTCTGGGCGCTCGGCTTCTACTCCCTTGGCGCCGACTGGTGGAAGTACTACCTGCTGCTGCAGATCTACGGCGCCTTCACCACCTTCAACGGCATCATCCAGGCCTGGAGCATCGCCACCGAGGTCTCCTTCTACCTCATGATCCCGTTCTGGTCGGGGCTGCTGCGCCGGGTCATCGGGCGGGGCCGCACCACCGTGCGCATCGAGGCCGCCGGGGTGGCTGTGCTGTTCGCCATCGGCTACGTGTCCCGGGCCCTGTTCAGCGCCTCCCACCGCTACGCCGTGCCCCCGCACTTCATGGGCAGCGACAGCCAGGGCACCTTCCTGCGGCAGGTGGCGTTCTCGTGGCTGCCCAACCAGATCGACCTGTTCGCCATCGGCATGGGCGTGGCCGTGCTGTGGGCCTGGGGCGAGCAGACCGGCCGCCTCGACGACCTGGGCCGCTGGCTCGGGCGAGGTGCCGGCTGGTGGTGGGCGGCGGCGTTCGGCACGTTCCTGATCATCACCTACCGGCTGGGGGCGGCGCCGGTGGCGGTCGGCAACGTGGGGCTGCACTGGGAGGCACGGCAGGGCCTGTACGGCCTGTTCGGCCTGCTGCTGCTCGTGCCGCTGGTCTACGGCGACCAGTCGGTGGGTGG
>JADGOP010000118.1 GCA_017882935.1 Actinomycetota bacterium | reverse complement strand
CGTGCGCGTCCTGGACCAGGAAGCCCCCACCGATCTGGCGCAGCTCGAGCGGCTCCGACGTGGGTGCCGGGGCGGAGAGCACGCGGGTGTTCTTGCGGCGGCCGATGAGCGACTCGACGACGCCCTCGTCGTAGCCCGGGGCGATGATGAGGTCGGCCTGCGCGGCGGCCACGATGCGCTCGACGGTGGCGGCGTCGACGGGCTTGTTGAGGGCCACGATGCCACCGAAGGCGGAGCGGCTGTCGCAGTCGTAGGCGCGCTGGTAGGCGTCGGCGAGGTCGGCGCCGAGGGCCACGCCGCAGGGGTTGGCGTGCTTGACGATGACCACCGCGGGCTGGTCGCCGAGGTCGTGCACGCAACACCACGCGGCGTCGGCGTCGTAGAGGTTGAGGTAGCTCATGGCGAGCCCCGAGTGCTGCTCGACGTCGTCCCACCACGAGCGGGTGTGCATGCGGCGGTAGCGGGCGCCGCGCTGGTGCGGGTTCTCGCCGTAGCGGGTGACCTGGACCTGTTCGAGCGACAGGTGCAGCGTGGCCGGCAGCTCGCCGGCGTCGGGCCCGGTGCGGTCGAGCCACTCCACGATCTCGGCGTCGTACGCCGCGGTCACCGAGAAGGCCTTGCGGGCGAGCGAGCGGCGTGTGGCCGGGGAGATCCCGCTCCCGCCCCGCACCTCGTCGAGCACCAGCGGGTAGTCGGCGGGGTCGACGACGACGCCGAGCTGGGAGAAGTTCTTGGCCGCGGCCCGGACCATGGCGGGACCGCCGATGTCGATGAGCTCGATGCCGGGGTCGGACGAGAACGGGTAGAGGTTCACCACCACGAGGTCGAAGGGCTCGATGCCGTACTTCTCGAGGTCGGCGACGTGCTCCGGATCGGTGCGGTCGGCCAGGATGCCGCCGTGCACCTTGGGGTGCAGGGTGACCACCCGGTGCCCCAGGATGGCGGGGAAGCCGGTGATCTCGGCGGTGTCGGTGACCGCGAGGCCGGCCTCGGCCAGCGCCTTGGCGGTGCCCCCGCTCGACACCAGGTCCCAGCCGGCCTCGGCCAGGCCGCGCGCCAGGTCGACGATGCCGCTCTTGTCGTAGACGGACAGCAGTGCCCTCACAACGGTTCTCTCTTCATCAGGATGGTGGGGTCTCGGACGATGGCCCCGATGGTGGCAGGGTAGATGCGCCGCTCGACGGCCTTGATGCGCTCGTGGAGGCTGGCCTCGGTGTCGTCGGGCCGCACCTCCACCGCCTCCTGGGCCAGGATCGGGCCGGTGTCGACCTCGAGGCCCGCCACGTGCACGGTGCAGCCGGTGACCTTCACCCCGGCGGCCAGGGCGTCGCGCACCGCGTGCCAGCCGGGGAACGCCGGGAGCAGCGCGGGGTGCGTGTTGAGGATCCGCCCGCCGAAGGCCCGGTGCATCGGCTCGCTGAACACGGTGCCCCAGCCGGCCATGGCCACCAGCTCGATGCCGCGGTCGCGCAGCAGGGTGGCGACCTCGTCGCTGTAGGCGTCGCGGTCGAACGACCTCGAGAAGTCGGTGCGCTCGACCAATGCCGCCTCGATGCCGGCGGCGGCCGCCTTGTCGAGGCCTGCGCACGGCCGGTCGGCGACGACCAGGTCGACGGTGATGCCTGCGGCGAGGATGGCGTCGAGGATCGTCCCGCTACCCGACACCAGCACGGCCACTCGCACGGCGGGCGACGCTACCAGCCGCCCGGACCGGGGCTGCCCGGCCGGGTGCGACCGAGAGCCGCGGTGGCGTCTGAACGGTGCATTACGGTTCGGATCGCCCCGCAACCACGTCCACACAGGCGGTCGACCATGAACCACGTCAGTCCGGGAAAGATCGCCATCATCGCCGGTGGCGCGGTCACCTTCCTGTTCAGCTTCCTGAGCTGGTGGACGGTCTCCTACAACAACCACGGCAACTCGGCATGGTCCGACGGCCTCTTCGGGGCCGCCACCTGGGCGCCGCTGTTCGGCGTCGTGGCGGCGCTGCTCGTCGCCCTCCCCGCCTTCGCCAACGTCAAGCTGCCCGACGACGTCCTCGGCTTCACCATCGACCAGCTGGTGCTCGTGGCGGGCCTGTTCGCCTCCCTGATCACGCTCGGGTTCCTGATCGGCACGCCCGACGGCTTCGACGTGGGGATCGGCCTGATCTTCTGCTTCCTCGGGTCGGCGGCCATCGTGGTCGGCTGGTTCCTCGACCGTCAGGGCGTCGGCGCCAAGCCCGCCGAGGCCGCCGGAAGCGCCCTGCAGCAGCCGGGCGTCGCCCCGCCGCTGCAGGGCGACGCACCCCCGCCCCCGCAGCCGGTGCAGCAGCCGCCCGTGCAGCAGGCCCAGCCGGCCGGCTACCCGCCGCAGCAGCAGCCCGCGCAGCAGCCCGTGCCGCCGCAGGGCCCGCCTCCGGGCTACCCGCCGCAGCAGCAACAGCCGCAGGCACCCGACCCGGGCTACGCCCCTCCCGGCTACCAGCCGCCCGCGGAGCCGCCCACCACCGGCAGCTTCTGACGCCTGCGCCGCCCGGGCGGGGTCAGTGGCCCCGGTCGAGCGACGGCGCGCGGCCCGGCCGCTCCAGCACCAGCTGCACCACGCTGACCTGGCGCTCCTCGAAGCCGGCCTCGCAGTAGCGCAGGTAGAACTCCCACAGGCGCAGGAACGGGTCGTCGAGGCCCAGGGCAAGCGCCGCGGCCCGCTCACCCTCGAGGGTGGCCGCCCAGCGGCGCAGGGTCTCCGCGTAGTGGAGGCCGAAGTCGTCGAGGTCGGTCAGGATCAGGTCGGTGCGACGCCCGGCCGCCCGCAGGATGGCCTCGACCGACGGGATGTGGCTGCCGGGGAAGACGTGGGTCTTGATGAAGTCGCGCGACGACCGGGCGACCTCGTAGCGCGGCGCCGCCATGACGATGGCCTGCAGCCCTGCGGCACCGGTGGGCTCGAGCAGCCGCCCGACGTGGCCGAGGAAGGTGTCGAGCTCACGCCAGTCGACCGCCTCGATCATCTCCACGGCCACCAGCGCGTCGTACCGACCAGTGAGGTCGCGGTAGTCGTCGTGGCGCACCTCGATGCGGTCGGCCAGGCCGGCCGCCCGGACCCGCTCGGTGGTGTGCGCGTACTGCTCCGCCGACAACGTGGTGGTGACCACGTGCGCCCCGTAGCGGGAGGCGGCGTGGATGGCGAACGCACCCCAACCGCTCCCGATCTCGACGACCCGGTCGCCGGGCACCAGCCCGAGCCGGCGGCACAGACGGTCGATCTTCTCCGTCTGGGCCGCGGCCAGAGGGGTGTCGGGCGAGGCGAAGATGCCACTGCTGTAGGTCAGGGTGCTGTCGAGGAACAGCTCGAAGAAGTCGTTGCCGAGGTCGTAGTGGGCCGCGATGTTGCGACGGTCGCGACCCTTGCTGGCCGGCCGCAGCCGGCGGAGGCGGTCGGTGACCGGCCCCACCACGTCGTGCAGGCGCACCCGCGCCGCCTCGAAGCGCCGGAAGGCGCGGGCGGTGAGGCGGAGGAAGGCCGTGAGGTCATCGACGTCGAACCAGCCCTGGAGGTAGGCCTCGCCGATGCCCGAGGACCCGCCACCCACGATGGCGGTGTGGAACCTCGGGTCGTGCACGTGCACCGTGGCGTGCAGCTCGGCCCGGCCGTAGCGGTCGGGCCCGGTGGAGCGGAAGGTGCGGCTCACGCCGTTCTCCACCAGCGTCACCTCGCCGCCCTCGACGCCCGACAGCAGCCAGGCGATGACCGCCCGGCCGACCGGCACGCCGAGCGCGGGGAGGCGGGTGGCGGCCGGCCGGTGGTCGAGCAGCCGGGACGGGTCGACGGCCGGCAGGGAGGGCACGGCCGCGACGACGGGTCGGGAGACGGGCGCGCCGGGATCGAGGTCCGCGGTCGGTTCGTGGACGAGCAGGTCGGTCATGGGGTGCTCCTCGGCTCGGGCCGCGGTCGGCGGCTCAGGGCGTTGGCGACGCGGTCGCGCAGGGCGACCGCGTCGGGGTGGGGGTGGAAGGTGGCGCCCTTCGCCCAGAGGCGGAGGGCGTGGGTGTAGATGAGCAGCGAGACCCGGAGCGTCTGCGTGGCCCGCCGGAGCGACCCCGCGCGGTCGTGGACGGCGGTGGCCGCCACCCGCGACGCGGTGAGGTCGGCGTCGAAGACGCGGACCGACCCGCCCGCGCCGTCGGGCCGGTCGAGCTCGAAGCGCACGGCCAGGCGCTCCCCGGGCGCGGTGACCCGCGACCGGTAGGTGACGTCGAGGCCGAGGAACGGTGACACGTGGAAGGCCTTGGGGTACGCCTCGCCTCGCCCCGCCACCTGCGCCGCGTCGAGCACGTACCAGTGGCGCTCGTGCCAGGGCGTGTTGGTGACCTCGAACACGACCACGTCGAGGGTGTGGCCGTCGGGCTCGTAGAGGTAGTAGATGCTGATGGGGTTGAACAGCCACCCCAGCACCCGTGGCTGGGTGAGGAGCCGCACGGGCCCGGCCGGCACCCGGCCCAGGCGCGCGCCGACCAGCTCGGCCAGCACCTCGCGCCAGGGTCGGTCGGTGCCGTCGAGGTAGTCGGTGCGACGGAACCACACCGGGGCGGGGCGACGCGCCGACCAGCCCCGGCGCCCGTCGATCGCGGCGGGCCAGCCGTCGAGGTCGACCAGCACGTAGCGCAGCTCCTGGCGCAGCTCGTGCGCGACCGGGGTGAACCGGCGGTGTCGCACCACGCCGTCGTAGAGCGCGGCCGTCACGACGCACCACCGAGGCGCCCGACCACGTCGAGGGCACTGACCACGCCGTCCTCGTGGAAGCCGTAGCCCCAGTAGGCCCCGGCGAACCAGGTGCCGTTGCGTCCCTGGATCTCGTCGCGACGACGCTGTGCGCGGATCGCCGCGGCGTCGAACACGGGATGGGCGTACTCGATGCGCCGGTGCACCAGCCCGGGCGCGATGTCGTCGTGGCGGTTGAGCGTGACCAGCAGCGGCGTGGGCGTGGGGAGGGACTGCAGCCGGTTCATCCAGTAGGTGAGCGCCGGGAGCCGAGCCGTGCCGTGCTCGGGGACGTGGTAGTTCCACGAGGCCCGGGCCCGCGGGTTGCGCGGCAGGAAGCGCTCGTCAGAGTGCAGCGTGGCGACGTTTGGCTGGTAGCGGATGGCACCGAGCACGTCGCGCTCGGTCGGCGAGGGATCGGCGAGGAGGGCGAGCGCCTGGTCGCTGTGGCACGCCAGCACGACGTGGTCGAAGGCCTCGACGCCGCGGTCGGTGGCGAGCTCCACGCCCGCCACGCCCGGCGTCCCGCGCACCACCTTGTGCACTGGCTCGCCCACGCGGATGCGGTCGAGGAACGGGGCGGTGAGCGCCTCGACGTAGCACCGCGAACCACCGGTGACCGTGCGCCACAGCGGGCGGCGACGGGTGTCGACCATGCCGTGGTTGAGCACGAAGCGCGCGTACGTCGTCGCCGGGAAGTCGAGGAACGTGGCGGGGTCGGCCGACCAGATCGAGGCGCCGAACGGCACCAGGAAGCGGTCGACGAAGGCCCGGGAGTAGCGGCCGCGTGCCACCAGGTCGCGCAGCGTGGTGTCGAGGTCGTCGTCGCCGCCGCCGGACGAGCCCAGCGACCGCATGGCGCGGTTGAAGCGGAGGATGTCGACGAGCATGCGGTGGAACGACGGCCGCAGCAGGTTGGACCGCTGTGCGTACAGCGTGTCGAGGTTCGTGGCCCGGTACTCGAGGCCCGCCGCGGGGTCGGACACCGCGAAGCTCATCTCGCTCCGCTGCGTCGCCACGCCCAGCTCGTCGAGGAGCGCCAGGAAGTTGGGGTAGGTCCGCTCGTTGCACACGATGAACCCCGTGTCGACCGGCACCACGAGGCCGTCGACGTCGACATCGACGGTGTTGGTGTGGCCGCCGATGCGGTCATCGGCCTCGAACACGGTGATGTCGTGGGTGGGGTGCAGCTTGTGGGCCGCGACGAGGCCGGAGACGCCGGTGCCGACGATGGCGACCTTCATGCGCCCGCCTCCGGGTCGATGCCGGCCCAGCCGACGACGCGCTCCCACAGGCGATCGGCCTCACCGGGCGGCGTGCGGGTCCAGGGCAGGTGGACGGTGCCGCGGCGGGCGCGGTCGAGCCAGAAGTCGCCGCCCGGAGCCGTGGCCTCCGGCGTCCACGCCAGCCACACGGCCGTGTCGGCGCCCTCGGGGATGGGGCGGAGCAGGGGTCCGAGCCGGGTGAAGCCGGGCAGGCCCGAATGCAGGCCGGGCGTGTCGACCCAGCCGGGGTGCAGCGCGTGGAAGCCGATGCCGGCGTCGGGGAAGCGCTGGGCCCAGGAGGCGTTGAGCTCGACCTGGGCCCGCTTGGCCCGGGCGTAGGCGACGGTGCCGTCGAAGTGGACCGCGGTCGACTGGAGGTGCTCCACGTCGAGGCGCTGGGTGTACATGCCGCCGGACGACATCGTCAGCACCCGTGCGGCCCCGGACGCGCGCAGCGGTGCGAGCAACCCGGAGGTGAGCAGGAACGGGGCGACCACGTGCACCTGGAGGGTGAGCTCGAGGTCGTCGTCGGTCCGCTGGTGGTCGTGCACGAGCGCGCCCGCGTTGTGGACCAGCACGTCGACCTTCGGGAGCCGGCTGACGAGGACCGCGGTGAGCGCGCGCACGTCGGCCAGGCGGGCGAGGTCGGCCTGCTCGGTGGTGACCTCGGCGGCCGGGTGGGCCGCCCGGACGTGCTCCTCGGCGACGACCAGCTTGGCGGCGTCGCGCCCGACCAGGGTCACCTGCGCACCGAGGCCCGCCAGCTCGGTGCCGATGGCCAGCCCGATGCCCGACGTGGCGCCGGTGACCACGGCGGTGCGGCCGGCGAGCGCGCCCGGCGGGGCGTCCTCCCACCGGAACAGCCGCCGCCGGACAGCAGGTCCGAGCCGCGAGAAGCTGCCGACCACGCTCGCCTCGACGACGTCGTCGAGCAGGCGCGGCACGGTCCCGGTCATGGCGTGGCTCCGGTGCGGGACGAGCTCGACCGGACCCGGGCCCGGCACCACTGGACCAGGTCCGGAGCACTGCCCGACCAGGCGGGCGCGCCCAGGTCGTGGGCGACCTCGGGAGAGGGCACGGCTCGGCCACCGAGCACCAGCGGCACCTCGATCGACCCGACGACGTGGCGCACG
>JADGOP010000117.1 GCA_017882935.1 Actinomycetota bacterium | reverse complement strand
CCCAACCACGGTGCGTCAGTCATGGCGCCGGACACTACCGGTGGGACGCGGACGAGGGCGCGCCCGGCGCCGCCTCGTAGTGTGCGGCCGTGGACGCGCGCGAGTTCCTGGGCCTCCAACCGACGCACAACCCCCACCGCTGGTTCCTGCCGGTGGTGCCCGGCATCTGCACCGGGCACGGCTTCCTGTTCGGCGGCTGCGGGCTCGGGGCGGCCATCGAGGCCCTCGAGCGCACCACCGGGCGCCCCGTCGTGTGGGCCACCGCGCAGTACCTCTCCTACGCCCAACCGCCGTCGGTGCTCGACATCGACGTGACGATCGCGGTGGAGGGCCACCACATCACGCAGGCGCGGGCCGTGGGCCATGTCGCCGACCGCGAGATCCTCACCGTCAACGCCGCGCTCGGCCACCGCGACATCGACGCCTCCGGTGCCTGGGCCTCGCCTCCCGACGTGCCGGGCCCCGACGAGTGCCCCGGGCGCTCGTTGCGGCTCCCGGGCGAGGACTCGATCATGACCCGCCTCGAGGTCCGGCTGGCCGACGCCCGCGACTGGAGCGAGCTCGACGGCGCCCCCGGCACCGGTCGCAGCGCGCTGTGGGCGCGCATCCCCGACCTGCTCGAGGTGTCGGCGGCCACGCTCGCGATCCTCGGCGACTACGTCCCCTTCGGGCTGTCGCAGGCGCTCGGCCGCGTGGGCGGCGGCAACAGCCTCGACAACACCCTCCGTGTGGCCCGCCTCGTCCCCACCGAGTGGGTGCTGCTCGACATCCGCATCCACGCCGTGGCCAACGGCTTCGGCAACGGCGCGGTGCTGCTCTGGTCCGAGACCGGCGAGCTCCTGGCGACGGCCAGCCAGTCCACCATCGTGCGCACCTTCGACGAGTTCCCCGTGGGGACCCCGCCGCCCGCAGCGGCCGACGCCCCGACGTGACAACCTGCGGCGGCCGCACCGCCGACCACATCCCGTCCCCTCACCGCACCCGGAGGCTCCCGTGCAGCGCTACGGCATGACCATCCCGTTCGACAACGTGCCGCTGCACGCCCAACGCGAGTGGGTCGAGGAGCTCGAGTCGCTCGGGTACACCGACGTGTGGTCGAGCGAGGCCAACGGCGCCGACGGCTGCACCCCGCTGGTGCTGGCCTCGGTGTGGGCGCCCACGCTGCGGCTCGGGAGCGCCATCGTGCCCGCCTACACGCGTGGTCCGGCCACGCTCGCCCAGTGCGTGGCGTCGCTCGCCGACGCCGCGCCCGGACGGCTCGCCTTCGGCATCGGCACCTCGTCGAACGTCATCGTCGAGAAGTGGAACGACATCCCGTTCGAGGAGCCCTACAAGAAGGTGCGCGACACCGTCCGCTTCCTGCGCACCGCGCTGACCGGCGAGAAGGTCCGTGAGGAGTACGAGACGTTCTCGGTGAACGGCTTCAAGTGCGGCATCGTGCCCGAGCAGCAGCCCCGAATCCTCATCGCCGCACTGCGCGAGGGGATGCTCCGGCTTGCCGGCCGCGAGGGCGACGGCGCCATCGTCAACTGGCTCTCGGCCGACGACGTGACCCAGGTGGTGCCCCACGTGCATGCCGGTGGTCCCGACAAGGAGGTGGTGGCCCGCATCTTCGTGGCGCCCACCACCGACACCGACGCGGTGCGCGCCATGGGCCGCTTCGCCATCGCCGCCTACCTCAACGTCCCCGTCTACGCCGAGTTCCACCGCTGGGTGGGGCGCGGCGAGCGGCTGCAGCCGATGTGGGACCTTTGGGCCGCGGGTGACCGCAAGGCGGCGCTGGCTGCCATTCCCGACGAGATCGTCGACGAGCTCATCGTGCACGGCTCGCCCGAGGCCTGTCGCGAGCACATCCAGCGCTACATCGACAACGGCATCACCTGTCCGGCCCTGGCCCTGCTGCCCTTCGGCTACGACCAGCGCCAGGCCATCCGCGACCTGGCCCCCTGACCTTGGCACCGGCTTCGCCGGTGCGCCTTCGGCATCCGGCTGTCAGCGGTGATGCTGCTCCGGCTGGCGCCTCCGCAGCCGGTCCACTGCCAGTGCCGAACGCGGGTGGCATCCCTCAGGTGTCGGGGAGCCAGGAGCCGTGGAACCCGATCGGCACGCGGCGGGGCAGGCGCACGCTGGCGACGGGGCCCGCGGCGACGTCGCGGGCGTCGAGCACCACCACGTCGGTGTCACCGGTGGGCTTGTCGACCACGAAGTTGAGCAGCCAGCCGTCGTCCTCGGCGCTGCCGTCGGGATCGGCGGCGAAGACCGCCTCGCCGGCCTGGGCGTGCGGCCCGTAGACGTGCTCGGTGGCGTTCCCGGTGCGGCGGTCGTACTTGACCACCGAGGAGAAGCTGGCGAACTCGTCGTCGCCCTCCCGCAGGTGCGCGGCGTAGCCGTAGCGGTTGTCGAGGCCGGCCGCGGCGTCGGCGACGCGGGGGAAGTCGACCGCCCGGTCGTCGAGCTGCTCGTCGGTGACCGAGCCTGCCGTGGTGTCGATGCGCCAGCGGTGCAGGGCGGGTTGCACGGGCTCGGCGAGCGGCTCCTCGTCGAACGACAGGGGCAGGCGGGACGCCCGGCAGCCCTCGACCACCACGGCGTCACCCTCGTCGTAGGCGTTGAGGAAGTGGAACACGTAGAACGGCTCGACCTCGGTCCAGCTGATCTCGTCGGTGGTGGCGTCGCGAGGCAGCACGCCGATGCGCGCCCCGTGCTGCGGCTCCCAGCGCACGGCCGCGCCCCCGCCGAGCATGGCCTGGAGGTCGAACACGGCGGGCAGGTCGAAGAAGACGACGTGGCGCTCGGTGACGGCGAAGTCGTGCATCATCACCGAGCGGGGCAGGTCGAGGTCGACGCTGCGCACGAGGTTGCCCGCCGCGTCGGCCACGTGGAAGCGCAGGAACGGCGGCAGCGGGCTGTACCCGAAGAACAGCATCTCGCCGGTGGCGGGATCGACCTTGGGGTGCGCGGTCATGGCGCCCTCGAGGCGCCCGCCGAAGTCGTACTCGCCGACGGTGCTCAGGTCGGGGCGCAGCTCGGTGGGGCCGGCTCCCTCCATCAGCGCCAGGATGCGACCGGCGTGGCGGACGACGTGGGTGTTGGCGGTGTTCTTGTAGAGGCCGCCTTCGGCCACGACCTCGGGGTCGGGAACCACGAACTGCGCCAGGCCGCCGTACAGCGCGTGGCCCGCCCGGCGCTCGGCGAGCAGTGCCCGCGACTCGACGAAGCGGTTGCGGTAGCGCGCCCCGCCCTCGCCGTCGAAGGTGATGCCGTGGATCATGCCGTCGCCGTCGAACACGTGGTAGCGGACGATCGGGGGGAAGGCGGGGTTCGGCCCGTTGCGCAGGAACGCGCCGTGCAGGCCGGCCGGCAGGGAGCCGGTGACCTCGAGGTCGCCCACGTCGAGCTCGTCGGCGACGGGCGCGAACAGCCCGTTCAGCCACGGATCGTCGGTCGGGAACGTCACGGGCGTGGATGCATCGATCGTCACGGCACTTCCCCCTGTTCGGTGCGGACCGCCAGACGCTACCGCTGGGGCCCGGGTGTCGCGGGCGGACCGGCGAGCGCGTCGCGGAGGTGGTCGGCCAGCGTCGTCAGCGGCGTGGCGGCGTTGAGGCCGCTCGTCGACGGCATCACGTAGGCGGGCACTCCACCGAGCGGTTCGGGCTGCCATCCCGCGCGGGCCTTCCGGTCGATCGCGGCCCGCCAGCCCGCCAGGCCGACGAAGCAGATCGCCTCGGGGCGGAGCCAAGCTGCGAGGCGGTGGACCCGCGCCAGACCGGCGCGGTACTCGTCCGCATCGAGCTCGGCGGCGGCGACGGTGGCGCGCTTGACGATGTCGGTGAGGCCCACCCGGTGGCGCACCAACAGGCCGCGTGGGTCGCGGTCGACGTCGTCGAGCCCGGCGGCGGCGAGCGCTCGCCAGAAGCGGTTGCCGGTGCGGGCGAAGGGCACGCCGGCGTCGGCGGAGTAGAGGCTCGGGTTGAGGCCGCACACCAGCAGGCGCATGCCGGGCGCGACGGTGTCGGGGAGGGACCGCAGGCGGGTGGCCGTGAGGGCGATCCGGGCGGACCCGCCGCCGGTGACCGCGACGTCGTCGACGTCGAAGCCCGCCCCGACCACCACGTCGGCGAGGCGCTCGGGATCCCACCAGGCGAAGTAGCGGCCGGGGAGGTCGTCGTCGCTCGTGGCCTCGCCCTCGCCGGCGAAGACGAGCAGGTCGAGCCGTCCGCCGACGTCGAGCACCCGTCGCAGCTCGCCGAGGACCAGCGGGAGCGCGCCAGGATCGACATGCTGGAGGCACTTGTTGGCCCAGATGCCACCGAACGACCCCGTCCGGAACGGCAGGTCCTCGAAGTCGGCGGCCACGCCGGGCGCGTGCGGGTGGAGGCGGCGGGCCTCGACGAGCATCGCGGGCGCCGCGTCGAGCGCGACCACAGGCGTGCCCAGCAGGCCGAGGTAGTGGCCGGGGCCGCTGCCCAGGTCCAGGCGGCGCGCACCCCGGGTGACCGCCGCGGCGAACCGCTCGGCCCGCCCGGGATCGAGGGCCGCGCGGTTCGCGAGGTAGGTCGCGGCGTGGTCCTCGTAGACGGCGACGGTGGCCCGGTGCACGGTCAGCAGCTCCCGGGTGGCGCGGCGCCGGGCGAGGTCACCGGAAGAGGTCGAGCTGCTCGGAGCGACCGATGCGCTCCTCGAGGGTCTCCCAGGTCGCCCCGCCCCTGGGCCCGTGCGCCCGGACCTGGACCGCGCCGACCGGGATCGAGCGGCGGCGGCCCCGGGTGTCGTGCAGGGCCACCGAGCCGTCGGCCTCGCGCCCGGCGACGGTGCCCTCGAGCCAGTGGCCGCTGTCGGCGCGTCGGAAGCGGACGCGGTCCCCGGGGCGCAGGCCGATGGCCACGAGGCCGGCGTCGGTGGTGGCCGCCCCACCGGCAGGGACGGCGGGCGGGGCCTTGGGGCGGCGGCGCTTCGCGTCAGCCATCGCCGGGCGGCCGGGAGGCCTCGGTGAGGCGGGCCTGGAGGCGGCGCATGCCCGCGAGCCAGCGGTCGGGATCGGTGGCACGACGCTGGTAGTAGTCGGCCACCTCGGGGTGGGGGAGGATCAGGAACCTCTCGGTGGCGAGCCCGTCGACCACGGCGGCGGCCACCTGCTCGGGCTCGAGGGCGCCCTGGGCCAGCACCACCTCGGCGGCGATCTCGCCCTCGGCGGCGCCCAGCAGCATGTCGGTGCGGACCCCCTGCGGGCACAGGCACGACACCTGCACGCCACGGTCGCCGTAGGTGATCGACACCCACTCGGCGAAGCCCACGGCCGCGTGCTTGGTGACCGAGTAGGCCGCGTCGCCGATGTTGGTGAGCAGCCCTGCGGCCGACGCGGTGGTGAGCAGGTGGCCCTGGCCCCGCTCGACCCAGCGGGGCACCATCACCCGCGCGGCCACCACGTGGGCGAAGACGTTCACACGCCAGGCCCGGTCCCACACCTCGTCGGGCCCGTCGATGTCGGTACCGGTGGCGATGCCCGCGTTGGCGCAGAACAGGTCGACCGGACCGAACCGCTCCTCGGTGTCGGCCACCACGGCCTCGACCGCATCCTGGTCGGCGACGTCGGCCACCACACCGTGGGCGCGGTCGCCGAGCCGTGCGGCGGTGGCGGCGACCTCGTCGGCGAGCAGGTCGACGACGGTGACCCCGGCCGCGCCTTCGGCCAGGAAGCGGGTGGCGAGCGCCGCACCGATGCCCCGCGCCCCGCCGGTGATGACCGCGACCTTGCCGTCGAGCTGCATGGTCCGACGCTATCCCTGCACGATCGATCGCTCGGGCACCGCCCCCGCGCTTGCTGAAGCCAACCGGGAAAGCACCCGCTTTCCGGGGCTTCCCACAGAACATTCGCCGACGGGGGCCCGGGGGCGGGGGGCGGCGGGGGTGGGGGTGGGGTCAGGCGCCGATGGCGGCGCGGAGGGTGTCGTGGAGGACGGCGGCGCGGTCGGGGCCCCACGGCAGCGGCATCAGCACCGGGTGGTCGGCGCCCGCGTCGGCGTAGGCGCGCACGGTGTCGCGGACCGTGTCGGCGTCGCCCATCACGTCGATGGCGTCGACCATGCGGTCGGACACCGCGGCCAGCGCACCGGCGCGGTCGCCGGCTGCATGGTGCTCGCGGATGGCGGCGACCTCGTCGGCGAAGCCCGCCCGCTCGAAGTTGCGGGCGTAGGCATCGACGACCGCGTACGAGAAGAGGTCGCGCCGCGCCAGGTCGATGCCGTCGTCGCGCCGGCACACCCCGGCATGGACGTAGGCGTAGGTGGTGACGTCGCCGGCCGGCCGACCCGCGCGTGCCTCGCCCTCGCGCACCTTGCCCACCGACCAGGGCACGTGCGAGGCCGGGAGGTAGTTGAGCAGCACGCCGTCGGCGACCTCACCCGCCAGCGACAGCATGCCGGGGTTCAGGGCACCGACCACGACCTCGGGCTTGCGCTCGCCCAGCCGGACGCCGAGGCGGAAGCCCTTCACCTGGTAGAAGTCGCCCGCGAAGTCGACCTTCTCGCCTGACAGGCAGAGGTGCACCAGGGTGACGAACTCGCGCACCCGCGCCAGCGGGCGGTCGCCGTAGGGCGCGCCGTGCCACCGCTGGGTCACCACGGGCGACGAGATGCCGATCCCCAGCACCACGCGGCGCTCGGGCTGCAGCGCCTGCAGGGTGGCGCCGGCCATGGCCACGAGCGCGGGGGTGCGCAGCTGCAGGGCCAGCACGCCGGTGCCCAGATCGAGCCCGGGGTGCAGCGCACCGATGGCCCCCAGCAGCGAGAACGCCTCGAACCCGGTGGTCTCGGCGGTCCAGAAGGACTGGTAGCCGAGGTCGGCGGCCTGCTGCGCCGCGGCCAGGGACACGTCGGGTCCGAGGGTCATGAGGCTGGCAGCGGTGACGCCGAGAGGGAAGGACGTTCGAGGGACCAAGGTCATTTCGTGAGGGTATTACCCGTTCGATGTCGCAGGTGCCCGGTAAGGTGTCTCCAAGAGTCCTGCATCCCGGCAACACCGGCGGCGCAGCCCTGAGGGCGATACCATCGTCAGCGGGAGTGCCACAAGGTCGAGCAGGGTTGTGGGCCCGGAGCCGGAGAGCGAGAGCGACATGACCGAGACCGTTGCAGACGAAACGATCCTCGAAGCACTGGCCCTCATCGACCGTGGGTTGGGGGACATCCAGCACCGC
>JADGOP010000116.1 GCA_017882935.1 Actinomycetota bacterium | reverse complement strand
CCCCTCAACGTTGCCCCGACGCCCGCCCCGGCCCCGAATCCTCGGCCGACCGTGACGGCGCCACCAGCGGAGCGGTCAGTGGCGGAGGCCGAGGCGCTCGAACTGCTCGGCGGGGGCGTCGGTGGCGGTGAGGGCCTCGGTGAGGAGGTCGACGAGCTCACGCTCGAGCGCCTCGCCCCGCCGGTTCTCCTGCTCGTCGGGGTCGACCCCCAGGTCGTAGAGGTGGTGGGCACCGACGATGCGGTCGCCCGAGGCGAAGAACGGCAGCATGTCGCCCGCCTGGAACGGCTGGCGCAGCACCGGCACGGTCGAGCCCGGCATCCGGGCCAGCTCGGCGCGGTCGTCGGGCAGCGGCAGCAGCGGGAACGCGAGGCCGTGGACGGGCATGGTGGACCAGCGGTTCGACCACATGGCGAGCGGGAAGCCGTCGCCCTCGGGCGCCCGGGCGTACTTGTGGTGCCCGTCGGTGACCTGCACCCAGTTGCCGTAGACACCCCCGATGGCCCACTCGCGCACCGCGGTGGCCTCGCCGGTGAGCAGGGGCACGAGCGACACGCCGTGGGTGCGGTGCGCGGGCTGCACCCCGAACACGTCGCACAGCGTGGCGTGCAGGTCGACGTTGGTGGTGAGGGCGTCGATGGTGTCTCCGCCCGGGCGTCCCGGCCAGTGCACGAGCAGCGGCGTGTGCCCCAGGGGCTCGAACTGCGGCACGGCCGGCTTGCCCCACACGTCGCGGCCGCCGCGGACCTCGCCGAGGTAGTGGCCGTGGTCGGTGCAGACGATGACCGCGGTGGAGCCCCACAGGTGCTGCTCGTCGAGCGCGTCGAGGACCTGCCCGAACCAGTGGTCGATCATCGACAGCTTCGAGCCGTAGTTGGCCCGGATGTGACGCCCCTCGCGCTCGGTGAGCTGCCCCCTGGAGATGGCGCCGTCGGCGTAGGGCGGCCAGATGAGCAGCTCGTCGTCCCACGGCTCGTCGTCGTAGCGACCGAGCCAGGGCTCGGGCACGTCGAACGGCTCGTGTGGGTCGAACTCGTCGACGAACAGCAGCCAGCGGTCGTGGTGGGCGCTCTCGCGGCGGAGCCAGTCGGCGGCGACGCGCATGGTCTTCGGCCCGGGGTAGTCGTCCTCGGAGCGGAACCAGGTGCGGGACCGGTCGTAGCCGCGGTCGAGGGTGTCGGCCTCGATGCCGAGCGAGCGCTCCCACCACCACCCGCCTCGCACCGCGGGACGGCTGGGAGCTCCGAGCCAGGTGGGGTCGGGGCAGGTCCGCCACATGTCGCCCTCGTGGCCGCGGAGGTACTCCCAGCCGAAGAAGTCGGTGTGGTAGTTCTCGCCGCCGGTCTCGAACAGGTGCGGGTGGTCGGTGACGAGCATGGTGGCCACCCCGTTGCGCCCCAGCTCGCGCGTGAGCGGCTCCTCCCACAGCTCGATCGACCCCCAGGGCTTCCAGAGGAAGTCGAGCGCGCCGCAGAGGATGTCGTGGCGGGCCGGCATGCAGGGGAGCGACCCGGTGACGTGCCGGGTGAAGCGGGCGCCGTGCTCGCGGGCGAAGCGGTCGAGGTTGGGGGTGGCGAACTCCTCGCCGCCGTAGCTGCCGAGGTGGTGCCGGTTGAGCGAGTCGAGCAGCACCACGACCACGTTGGTGGGCCGCTCGGCGGCTGGGGCGCTCACGGTCGGGCTGCCGGTGTCAGTCGTCGCCGAGCCAGGCGGGCGCTCGCTCGAGCAGGAAGCGGCTGACCTCGAGGCAGCGGTCGAGCACCTCGCACAGCTGCTCCTGCCCCATGAACACCCGGGCGAGCGACACCTCGACCTTGGCGACCACGTTCACGGCCCGCTCTGGGGCGTCGGTGACCGAGGCGAAGCTGTCGATGGCCGAGACCTCGATGGGCAGGTCGGTGCCCCCCACGCCTGCCAGGTCGGTGGCCAGCACCAACAGGTCGGGGCCCTGGGGGAGCGGCGGCATCGACCAGTTGAAGTGGAGGGGGAACTGGAAGGTGTCGGGCGGCTCCTCGTCCTCGTCCTCGAGGGCCAGGATGATGTCCTCGAACGAGAGCATCACCCGTGGGTCGACGTCGAGGGCCAGGTGCAGGTCGAGCGGGCCGCCGCACGCCTCCTCGGGGTGGAGGTCGACCTCCCAGGACTGGCGCAGCGAGTAGGTCTCGACGAAGTGCCGCTCGTCGTGCACGTGGAACCCGTGGTCGACGGCGTGGTCCTTGAGGTCGGCGACGAAGCCCGCCACATCGATGACAGCCATGGTCTCCCTAGCCTGCCATGGCGGAACCCCGACGCGGCTACCGTCCCCCAACCGTGACCCCCTCCGAGCTGCTGCCCATCCTGAACCGCGCCGCCGATGCGGTGGTCGACGCCCTCGAGGACTGGTCCGAGTGGGGCCCGTCGGGGAAGAAGGAGGGTCAGTACAGCAGCGACCTGGCCGCCGACGCCGCCGCCGTCAAGGTGCTCGAGGCCGCCGGGCTCGGGGTGCTCAGCGAGGAGTCGGGCCGGCACCACGCCGACCGCGAGGTGGTGGTGGTCCTCGACCCGCTCGACGGGTCGACCAACGCGTCCCGCGGGATCTCCTGGTGGGCCACGAGCCTGTGCGCGATCGATGACGAGGGCCCGGCGGCGTCCGTGGTCGTCGACCTGGTGCAGGGCACGCGCTACGAGGCCTCCCGGGGCGGGGGCGCGCGGCGCGACGGGCACACCCTCGTGGCCGCGGGGCCGTGGCAGCTCAGCGAGGCGTTCGTCGGGCTGTCGGGCCTGCCCCCGCGCAACCTGGGCTGGAAGCAGTTCCGTGCGCTCGGCGCCTCGGCCCTCGACCTCTGCGCCGTCGCAGACGGCCGGCTCGACGCCTTCGTCGACTGCAGTCACGACGCCCACGGCCCGTGGGACTACCTGGGCGCGTTCCTCGTCTGCCTCGAGGCCGGCGCGAGCATGGTCGACGCGGGCGGCCGCGACCTGGTCGTGCTGGACCACCATGCGCGCCGCACCCCCGTGGCCGCCGCCAACGGGGTGCTGCTCGAGCAGCTCCTCGACGCCCGCGCCGCGGCCTTCGCCGCCGCCGACTGAGCGCGCCGCCACAATCCCCGGCCGGTCCCGCCAGGATCGCCCCTACGCTGGACTGATGATCGATCGGCTGCACCGCTTCGCGCTGCGCTGCTTCGGCCGGCTGCCCCGGTCGATGCGTCGCCGCCTGGTGCGCCACATCACGCCCAACTTCACGGTCGGCGCGGTGTGCGTCATCGAGCGTGCCGACGGCGCCGTGCTGCTGGTCCGCCAGGCGTACCGCGAGCGGTGGGGCGTGCCCGGCGGCCTGCTCAACCGGGGCGAGGACGCGCCCGACGGGGCGAAGCGCGAGGTGCGCGAGGAGGTGGGCATCGAGGTGGTGCTGCTCGGCGAGCCAGCCGTCGTGGTCGAGCCGGCGCCGCAGCGCATCGACATCATCTTCCGGGCCCGGCCGGTCGGCGAGGTCGCCGCCGAGGCCACGCCCACCTCGGCCGAGATCGTCGAGGCCCGCTGGTTCGCCCCCGACGAGCTGCCCGAGCTCCAACACGAGACCTCGGCGGCGCTGGTGGCCCTGGCCCGGTCCTCTCGCTCGCCGCAGGCCCGGGCGCTGGGCGCGGTCGTCGACCCGGCTCAGGCGCTCCACGTGGTGCGCGAGCAGGCAGGCTGACCCGACGCGGGCCCGGCCCGTGGGCGTGCAGCCCAGGGGTGACCACTACGCTCGGCCCCTCCCGGGCGCGTAGCTCAGTTGGCTAGAGCGCTGCCCTTACAAGGCAGATGTCGGGGGTTCGAGTCCCTCCGCGCCCACCACTGTCGCCGGGTTGCTGAACCGAAGTGGTTGTCCAGCAACCAATCCCGTGCAGTGAATCGCAGTCGCGCCGGAACCTGCCCTACCGATACTCACCCACGCTCGGGTGGGCGCGTGGTGGTCATGCGCCAGATCGTCGCTCGGCATCGGACTTCACGATCCGCAGCATCAATCGGCGGATCAGCGCGCTCATCGGACCCACGAGCAACCAATAGCGAGAGAACCGGTGCAGGCTGGCGGGGTCTGTGGCAGCTGTCCGGGTCTCCGTCGTGACGAGCGAGCGCCCGCGCCCATAGGGCTCAACTCGAATGTTGAAGGCGACCTTGACGTATCCGGGGGTGTCGAAGGTGGCGAAGCGATCGGCCTCGACCTGCGGCCCGGGCTCGTTGTCGGTCACCGCCTTCCACGGTTGCACGATTGCCCCGAACACGATCTCGTGGCCGGGCCGTTCGCCCAGGAGCAAGAACCCGACGCGCTCCATGTCATCCAGGTTCAACGGCGGGCGGGCGGATTCCGCTGGGTGCCCCTTGCGGACCCGCTGCAACCGATTGGGGAGGCTGCGCAGCTCGAGGAGCGCCCGTATCACCGCGGACCGTGACAGGTCACCGCGCCGGGCCGCCTGCCAGGTGACGTTCGTGTCAGCGTCAACGACAACGGCGTGGGCCTCCGTGACGTCGTAGCGGGGAAGGCAGCGCTCAAGAAGCATGGCTTCGGCCTCGGACTGCACGTCAACCTCCTCTGGAGGAAGAGGATCCCGGCGGCACCACGCGACTGCGTGAGGCTTGCCTTCACACTCTCGGGCCACAGACGACCCCCGCCAGAGGCAAACGTCCCGCGTGTGACCTTCAGCCCTGGTCAGGTCCTGGCTCGAGTGGCGAGATGGTCTCAGCGGCTCACATGAGCTGACCGAGTAGCCGGAGGTGGTGTCATGGCCGAGCCGGGTTCCGGTGAGGGCGGTGCCGAACAGGGCCCGGGACCCGATGGCGGCGGAAGGACGTCGCCGGGCTGGCCTCGTCGATGGCAGCCGTGGCAGGTGGTGGTCGCGTTGGTCGTTGTCGTGGCGGTGGCGGTCACCGGCACCCTGGTCGCCACCGACAGATCCTCGACCAGGCAGCGCGTGTCGACCCGCCCGACTGCCAGATCGGCCCCAGCCGCCAGCACGACGACGACCGCGAGCACCACGACCACGACGAGCACCACCACGACGATGCCGCGCAGCGCGGCGACCGATCTGGCCCCCTTCTTCGCTGCTGCCGCACGCGAAGACGCCAAGTTGAAGACCGCTGCCGCGCTGGTGAACCGCAACCTCGGCGGGACGGCAGTGCACGCCGACCAGGCGACCCGCGACGCGCTCCGCGCCCTCGACCCGGGAGCAGTCTCGGACGCGATCCCGAACGGGCTCGAGCCAGGGTTGAAGCGAGCCGTACTCCTCGCCTTCAGCGACATCATGTCGCGGAGGATGGCCATGAGGTTCGCGGCCGAGGACGGCTACCCGATCGCCCTCTTGCTGCCCTGCCTCCACAACGGATCGCTCGCGGCAGCCCGCTATCCGGGCGACCTCGCCGCGGCCAGGGAACTGGCGGCCCAGTCGCCGCCGGTCGTCAGCGTTCCCGCCGACTCGCGCCCGGCAGAGGACCTCGCGGTCCGCCTGAACGAGATCGACCTCCAGAACAGCGGCTGCGGCAACTGCGGCGGCTACACACCAACCGAGCTGGTCCCCCTCACGTTGTACTCGCAGCCCACCTACTACCCGAGGGGCCAGGTGAACGTCGACGGCACGATCGGTGTCGACGGCGGTGTCGGCTTCACCGCCCGATACAGCGCTGCAACCGGCTGGACCATACGGCTCATCGCCTGCTGAAGAGCCGCCACACCCGCCGACCTCGAGGAGCTGCGCGGGGTGTCAGGACGCGGGGCGACGCTTGCTGCGTTCTCGGGCCAGTTCCGCGTTGAGCAGGACGATCTCGGCTTCGAGCTCGAGGATGCGCCGGATGCCGGCGAGGGTCATGCCCTCGCCGGCCATGCCGGTCACGCGTTGCACCTGGGTGATCTCGGCTCGGCTGTAGCGGCGCTGCCCACCTTCGGAACGCGCCGGCTGCACCACGCGCTCGGCGTCGAGGCGCCGCAGGAACGCGGGTTGCACCCCGAGCATGTCGGCGACCTGGCCGACGGCGTAGAGCGGTGCGTGCTCGTCGTCGATGGGCAGCATCGGGTTCAGCTACCGCCGACCCCGGCCCGGACGCGCTCCTCGCCGTGGGCCTCGATCGTGCCCTGGTCGGTGTCACCGGAGGTGACGGCCACCCGGCGGGGCTTGGCCTTCTCGGCGATGGGCAGGCGCAGCGTGAGCACACCATGGGAGTAGCTGGCGTCGATCCGGTCGGCGTCGAGGGACTCGCCGAGGAAGAGCTGCCGGCTGAACACACCTTGGGGGCGCTCGGCCAACAGCATCTCGGTGCCCTCACCGGCAGAGCGCCGTCGTTCGGCGTGCACCGAGAGCACGTTCTTCTCGACCGTCAGGTCGATCGAGTCGGCGTCGACGCCCGGCAGGTCGAACTGGACGACGAACTCCTCCCCGGCGCGGTACGCGTCGATCGGCATCGCCGCGGGGCGAGCTGCGGTGCCCAGGACCTGCTGAGTCAGCCGGTCGAGCTCACGGAAGGGATCGGTACGCATCAACATCACGGAACCTCCTCGAGTGGCTTGAGCAGATACCTGTATCTCTACCCCTGACACCAGAAAACTGTCAAGTGTGTGTGTAGGTTTCATCGCCACAGACAGTGAGCTCCGTCAGCGCGGTCACCCGGGAGCGGGACGTGCGCGACCGCTGTCGTCCAGTGGGGGCTTTCGGCCCTGCCGCCCGGGACACTGCGCTGCGAGTCTGAGGTTGCGGCGCATCGCCTGGCCGCACTTGTGACTTCGACATGCGAAGGGTGGCCGGGTCGTCTGTCATCCATCGTGTGGGGGGTGACGCTTGGCTTGACCCGCACGGCTTCGGAGGATCGGTGCCCCGCACTCTCACGCATCCCGAGCAACACACCAGTCACCGTGTCGGGTGGCTCCGAGCGGGCGTGCTCGGCGCCAACGACGGCATCGTGTCGACCTCGAGCCTCCTGCTCGGAGTTGCGGCAGCGAACACCACGAGAGCGGTTCTGATCACGACAGGAATCGCGGCGCTGGTCGCGGGCTCCACCGCGATGGCGGTCGGGGAATACGTCTCGGTGTCGTCGCAGAGAGACGCCGAGCAAGCCGACATCGCCCGCGAGCGCCAGGAGCTCGCCACGCAGCCGAGCCAAGAACTCGATGAGCTCACCACCATCTACCAACACAAAGGCCTCCGGCCCGAGCTGGCGCGCGAGGTGGCGATCGAGCTGTCCAAAGGCGACCC
>JADGOP010000115.1 GCA_017882935.1 Actinomycetota bacterium | reverse complement strand
GCGGCCTGGCGGACCTGCCAGTCGCGGTCGCCCCGGGCCCGTTCGAGCGCGGCGTCGACCTCGGGCCCCTCGAAGGGCGCCAGGGCGAGGACGGCGCGGCGCCGCACGGCGGGCTTGTCGGCCGTGGCGGTGAGGATGGCCGGGAGGCCGGCGGGGTCGCCGATGGCGCCGAGCGCGGCGACCGCGGCCTCACGGACGAGGGGGTCGCGGTGGCGCTCGGCGAGCTGCGCGAGGAGCCGGGCGGCGTCGGGCTCGGGGGGCTGGCGCTCGCCGCAGGCCCAGGCGGCCACCTCGGCGACGGCGTCGTCAGCGTCGTCGAGGAGCGGCAGCAGGGAGATGCCTCGTGAGCGGCCGTGGGGGTCTTCGGCCAGCGCGGCCACCTCCTCGGCGGCGCGGCGACGCACCCCGGGAGCGGGGTCGGCGACGGCGAGCGCGAGGTCGGCGGGGGTGAGGTCGTCGGCGCGCGCGAGGGCCCCGAGCGCGGTGGCGCGCACGGCCGGCTCGGTGTCGGCGAGGAGGGCCCGGGCGGTGGCCGCGTCGTGCTGGTGGCCGGCCAGGGCCGCGGCTCGGCGCCGCGCCAGCTGGTCGTCGGGAGGTGCGGCCATGGAACGAAGGGTACCGCTCGGGGTCGCCTCTGACCTGGGTTGTGGCGACGCCCGGGTGAACGGCCGGCGACCATCGGATGACCGGTCGCGGGCCACGGACAGCGGCTCCGCAGCGTGCCGCGATGCTTGCGGCCCGCGCTCACAGGGTGGGCTACCGTCTGCCTCCGGGAGAGCCTCGGTCGGTGGTTCGACGATCAGGATCGGAGTGGGGTTTGTCACGAGCGTTGGGCAGTTCGGTCTCGAACGCGGAGCGGGCGAGGCTGCGTCGCGAGCAGGCGGACGCCACGCGCGGCCTGTTGCTGCGCTCGGCCCGAGAGGTGTTCGAAGAGCAGGGCTACAAGGCTGCGAGCGTCAACGCCATCACGGCCCGCGCCGACACCGCGCACGGCACCTTCTACCTGTACTTCAAGAACAAGCAGGACGCCTTCATCCAGGTGCTGGCCGACATCAACGTGCAGCTCCACGCCGAGGCCGAGGCCTCGTGGCAGGGCGACCGCAGGGCCAGCGCCGCGAAGGCCACCGCCGGGTTCCTCGGGGTGTTCGTGCTGCACGCCGGCCTGTGGCGCGCCCTGCTCGAGGCCATCCTGCTCGACCCCGCCATCGAGCAGATGTGGGCCGACATGCGGCGCACCTTCGCCGAGCGGGTGGCGCGCAACATCGAGCGCGAGCAGCAGGCGGGCCTGGTGCGCCCGTTCGATGCCAGGAACGCCGGCTACGCCCTGGCGTCGATGGTCGAGTGGTACGCCTTCACCCACTTCGTGATGGAGGGCCCGCCGACGTCACCCGATGCGGTGGGCGAGGCGGTCGAGCTGCTCACCGACCTGTGGATCCACGCGGTCTACGGCGACCGCCTCGACGACTGACCCACCGGGCGCGACGCGACCGGAAGCGCTCCCTGAAGGGGAGCTTTATGGGTGGCGTGGCAGGCTGTGCCGGCTGTTCCCGACCTCGAACCGGAGCTTTCGGTGAGCGCACCCGCGCCCCTCATCCCTTCCCCCGCCACCACCTCCAGCGCCTACCCGCCGCCCCCTCCTCCGCGTCGCTGGGCCCGGGTGTGGTGGCTGCTGGCCCCGATGATGGTGGTGACGGCCGTGCTCGTCGCCTTGAGCACGCTCGCCACGGCGCCCTACTCCACGTTGGCGCCGGGCGAGGCCCGCGACGCCAGCCCCCTCGTCGCCGTGTCGGGCGCCAAGACCTACCGGCACAACGGCAAGGTCGAGTTCGTCACCGTGTCGGTCACCAACCGGCCCCGCTACATCGAGGCGCTGTACGGCTGGCTCGACCCCGACACCGACGTGTTCCCCCGCGACGACATCACCGAAGGTCGCAGCACCCAGGACGACAACCGCTACAACGCCATGCTCATGCAGATGTCGCAGCAGGCGGCCACCTATCAGGCGCTGAAGCGGCTCGGCTTCCGCGTCGAGCAGTCGGCGGCGGGCGTCCTCATCAACGACGTGTCGCCCAAGAGCCCCGCCGACGGCGTGCTGAAGGCCGGCGACGTGATCGTGGGCATCGACGGCTTCTCGATCAACAGCGCCACCGACCTCCGCACCTACCTGGGGCAGCGCCAGGGTGGTGAGCACGTGCAGGTGGTGGTCAACCGCTTCGGTGTGAAGGACGGCCTGAAGGTCCCGCTCACGCTGGGCTCGAAGACGGTCGACGGCCAGAAGACGGCCTTCATCGGCATCATCATGGACAACATGGTCCGCTACCACCTGCCGTTCGGGGTCACCTTCGACACGGGTGCGGTGGGTGGTCCCTCGGCCGGGCTCTCGTTCACGGTCACCCTCATCGACGAGCTGAGCAAGAAGGGCATCACCAAGGGCAACAACGTGGCCATCACCGGCACGATGCAGACCGACGGCACGGTCGGCGACGTGGGTGGGGTGGCGCAGAAGACGGTGGCCGTGCGCGAGTCGGGCGCCGACTACTTCCTCGTCCCCGCCGACGAGTACAAGGAGGCGAAGGCGCACGCCGGCAGCCACCTCAAGGTGATCAAGGTGACCACCCTCGACGACGCCCTGGCCGCCCTGCAGCACCTCCCCGCCAAGGTGCAGAAGAAGGCATCGTGACCCGACCGCAGGGTCGCCCGGAACGCGTCCGGGGAGGTGGCGGGACGGCTCTCCGTGGATCTCGGAGCATCCCGATCGGACCCTCGGTGCGCTCGTAGCATTGACGGAGATGTCTGCTCCTCCCGACCGCACCTCGCCCGCGCCACCCCTCGACGTCGATGCCATCTCGGCCCGCACGTTCGGCTCCGCCTTCCGCGGCTGGGATCCCGACGAGGTGCGCGTCCACCTGGTGCAGGTGGCCGAAGGGGTGCGCGTGCTGCAGCTGCAGTACGCCGAGCTCGAGCGTCGCCTCGTCGAGGCCGAGGCGGCAGCCCGGCGCGCGAACACGTCTGAGCTCGACGTGGCCGAGGTGTCGAAGGTGCTCGGCGAGGAGACCGCCCGGGTGCTGCAGACGGCCCGCGACGCCGCGGTCGAGATCCGCGCGAAGGCCGAGGAGCGCGTCGCCGGCCTGACCCGCCAGGCGTCCGACGACGCGGCCGACATCCGGGCCCGGGCCGAGGCCGAGGGCGCCGAGATCCGGCGGCTCGCCGAGGAGGAGGCCGAAGCCACCCGTGCCACGGGCGAGGCGTTCGTGGCCGACCTGCGGCGCAGTGTCGAGCAGGAGCTCGACGTGCGGCGTGAGGCCGCCGAGTCCGAGGTGGCCGAGCAGCGCCAGGCCGCCCGCGAGGAGACGGCCCTGCAGCGCGCCGAGGCCGACGAAGACGCGGCGCGGGCACGCGAAGAGGCCGAGACCGCAGCCGACCGCATCCGCGTCGACGCCGACACGTATGCCACGAGCGTCCGCACCTCTGCCGACGAGTACTCCGAGCGGGTGCGCGCCGACGCCGACGCCTTGGCCGAGCTGCGGCTGGCCGAGGCCGACACCGAGGCCACCACCGTCCGTACCGAGGCCGAGTCGGCCGCAGCCGAGCTGCGCACCACGGCCTCGGCCGAGCTCGAGGAGGCCCAGGCCCGCGCCCGGCACCAGGTCGAGGAAGCCGAGGTGGTGCGCGAGCGCGTGTTGGCCGACCTGGCCAAGCGGCGCAAGGCGGCGCGCCAGCACCTCGAGCAGCTGTGGGCGGCGCGTGAGCGGTTGCTCGCGGCCTACGAGGTGGTGCGTGGCACGGTCGACGAGGCCACGCGGGAGATGACCGTGGTGCTGCCCGAGGCCAAGCTGGCCTCCGACGAGGCGGCGCGGCGCGTGTCGGGCGAGCCCGAGGTCACCATCGAGCAGCTCGAGGCCGAGCTCACCATGGCGCGCGACGCCGACCTGCCGCTCGTGGCGGGCATCGGTGTCGGCGAGCTCGACACCGACGTCGAGCTGGAGGACGAGGGCGACGACGAAGCCGAGGTTGCTGCCGCGGAGGTCGAGGAGGCAGCGGCAACCGAGGGTGGCGATGTCGGGGTGGAGGGCCCCGACACCGCCGCACCCACCGAGCTCAATGGCGCCGCCGCAGCCGAGGAGGCTGCCGACGAGCCGGGTCCGGCGTCACCCGCTGTCGTGGCCACCACACCCGAGGTCACGACACCCGAGCACGTGCTCGACCTGCGCGCCACGGCCGAGGCCCGCGCCCGCAAGTCGGGCCGGCTGTTCCGTCGCCGCGACCCACTCGGCGGTGCGCAGCTGCCCGACGCGCCGCTGGAGCCGGTCGACGCCCCCGCGCCGTTCGAAGACGTCCGGGTCATCGGCTCCGCCGCCGAAGCCCCGCCGCGGCCTTCGGCCGACCCGCCTGCGCTGGTGGCGCGCCGCAAGCCGGCCACGCCGCCCGCCGACGAGGTCGACACCGCCGCCGAGGCGGCCGCCGGCACCGAGCCCGACATCGACGAGGCCGGGATCGAGGCCGACACGCCGGTCGAGACGGCCTCCGACTCGCCGGCCGCGCAGGTCGACGACATCTTCGCCCGCATCCGTGCCGGGCAGGCCGAGCAGGAGGCCGACGCCGCGCCCACCGACCAGGTGCCCGTGGTCGCCGCACTGCGGGCGGTCGAGGCCGAGTCCGATGCCGCCGACGCGGCTGCCGCCGAGGCGCCCGAGAAGTCCGACGAGGCCGCGAAGGACGAGAAGGCCGAGAAGGCCGAGAAGGCCGAGAAGGCCGACGACGAGGCCGCGGAGCCGACGCCGGAGTCGGTCGAGCTGTCGCTGCTCGAGAAGCGCGACGGCGTCGTGGCGGAGGTCGAGGCCCGCCTGGCCAAGCGCATGAAGCGGGTGCTGTCCGACGAGCAGAGCTCGCTGCTCGACGAGGTGCGCCGCAGTCGCCGCCGGCCCACTGCCGAGCAGGTGCTGCCGGGCGTCGACGAGCAGCGGCTGGTCTACATCGAGGCGGCCACCGACGAGCTGCGTGCCGCGGTGATCGCCGGGGTCCGCTTCGCCGGCGACCTCGACGACCGCTCGGTGGTCACCACGGCCACCAAGGTCGACGACATCGCCGAGGCGTTGGCCGAGCAGCTGGCCGGGCCGCTGCGCACCCGGGTCGAGCGGGCCCTGCTCGACGACCCCGACGGCGACGGCACCGACGGTGGGGCGAGCGCGGCCGACGAGCTCGAGCTGGCCGACCGCATCCGCTCCTGCTACCGCGAGTGGCGCAACCAGCGGGTCGGCGAAGCCGTGGCCGACGCCACGCTCGCCGCCTTCACCCGCGGGCTCTTCGAGGCACTGCCGAGCGAGTGCGAGCTGCGGTGGGTGGTCGACAGCGGTCCCACGCCGTGCCCCGACGCCGACGACAACGCGCTCGCCGGCGCGCTCGCCAAGGGTGAGGCCTTTCCCACAGGCCACGTCTGCCCGCCCGCCCACGCCGGGTGCCGCTGCTTAATCGTTCCGGCGCACCAGTAGGCTCGCCGCCCGTGCGGCACCCCAGCGACATGCCCCGCGATCGTCGACGACGGTCACGGCGGTCCTCCCCCCGACGATTCCGAGTCGTAGCCGCCGTCGCGGTCGTGGTGATCATCTTCATGATCGGGTCGCTGCGCGGCCTGGCCGGGTTCTACACCGACTTCCTGTGGTTCAAGTCGCTGCACCAGTCGGGCGTGTGGAGCGGCGTGCTCGGCGCCAAGGTGGCCCTGTCGCTGATCTTCACGGCCGTCTTCTTCATCCTGTTGTGGACCAACCTCTACGTCGCCGACCGGTTGGCGCCCACGTTCCGCGTGGGAGGCCACGACGACGAACTGGTCATGCGGTTCCAGGAGATCGTCGGGCCGCGCATGGGCCTGGTGCGGTTCGCGCTGTCGGCGGTGTTCGCCCTCATCGCGGGCATCGGCGTGTCGTCGCAGTGGAACAACTGGATCCTGTTCACGCACCGCGTCGACTTCGCCACCAGGGACGCCACGTTCCACACCAACGTCGGCTTCTACGTGTTCCAGCTGCCGTTCCTGGCCTTCGTGCTCGGGTGGCTGTTCGCCTCGCTGGCCGTGATCCTGGTGGTCACCGCGGTGGCGCACTACTTCAACGGGGGCATCCAGATCCAGGGCCCCGGGCCGCTGTCGAGCCGGGTCAGCCCGGGCGTCAAGGCGCACCTGTCGGTGCTGCTCGGCGTGCTCGCCCTGGTGAAGACCGGGCAGTACTGGCTGCAGCGCTACCAGCTGGTGTTCTCGACGCGGGGCACGGTCGACGGCGCCACCTACACCGACGTCAACGTGCAGCTGAAGGCCATCTACCTGCTGGTTCTGATCTCGCTGTTCGCCTTCGGCCTCTTCATCGTCAACATCTGGCGCCGCGGCTGGGTGCTGCCGGTGCTGGCCGTGGGGCTGTGGGCGTTCGTGGCCATCGTCGCCGGCGTGGCGGTGCCGGCCTTCGTGCAGCGGGTGCGGGTGCAACCGGCCGAGTCGACGATGGAGCGGCCGTACATCAAGCACAACATCGACGCCACCAGACAGGCGTACGGCTTGAAGAACGTGCGTGTGCTCCCGTTCCCGAACGACGGCAAGCTCGACGCGGCCGCGCTCACCGACAACAAGCAGACGGTGCAGAACGTGCGGTTGTGGGACCCGTCGACGATGCAGTCGATCTTCACCCGGCTGCAGGGGATCCGGAGCTTCTACAACGTGGCCGACGTCGACGTCGACCGCTACGGCCTCGCCAGCGGCAACACCAACACGCCGGTGCTGCTCGCCGCCCGCACGCTCGACCCCACCAAGCTGCCTCAGTCGAGCTGGGAGGCCACGCACCTGGCCTACACGCACGGCTACGGCTCGATCATGGCGCCGGCCAACGCCGCGTCGAATGGGCAGCCCTACTTCATCAACCGCGACATCCCGGTGCAGACGAAGGCGGGGGCGCCCGCGGTGACCCAGCCCGAGGTGTACATCGGTGAGGGTCAGGGTGGCTACGCCATCGTCAAGACGAAGCGGCAGGAGATCGACTACACCGACGCCGCGAACAGGACGAAGTTCACGTCGTACCACGGCAAGGACGGCGTCACCATCGGATCGGGCATCAGCGGCTTCGCCCGCAAGGTGGCCTTCTGGCTGCGCTTCGGCGACATCAACCCGCTCATCTCCAGCAACATCACGCCGCAGTCGAAGGTCATCTTCGAGCGTGACGTGAAGGCCCGGGTGCAGAAGCTGG
>JADGOP010000114.1 GCA_017882935.1 Actinomycetota bacterium | reverse complement strand
TCGGCGCTGCTGCTCGACAGCCACGCCTTCGCCGAGGTGTACGGGCTCGAGTGGTACCTCCGCTTCGGCCCACCGGGTGCCCTCGACACGCTGGCCTGAGGCGGACGCCCGGGTCAGGGTGCGAGCGCGGCCAGGTGGGCGGTGTCGTTGAAGGCGTGCAGCGACGGTGCCGGGCCTGCCGTCACCACCCGCGTGATCGAGGCCGGCGACAGGAAGAGCCGCCACGTGATGTCGTCGCTCGTGCCGAGGGCCCATGCCGCCGCGGCCTTGATCGGCGACACGTGCGACACGACTACGACGTCGTGCTCGGCCGCCTCGTCGCACAGGTCGGCGCACGCCTCGCGGACCCGCGCGCCGAGGGTCACCAGCGACTCGCCACCCGGCGGCGTGAAGCCGATGTCGGCGCGCCACGTGGCCCAGGCCTCCCGCGGGAGCGAGCCGAGCGGTTGGCCGTCCCACTCGCCGTAGTCGAGCTCGACCCACCGCTCGTCGACCGTGACGGGGAGCCCGAGTGCCTCCGCGGTCTGACGGGTCCGCAGCAATGGGCTGCACACCACCCGGCCGGCTCCCGACAGCACCTCGCCGACCGCGGCGGCCTGGGCCCGGCCCAGTTCGTCGAGCGGCAGGTCGAGGCGCCCCTGCAACAGGCCACCCGCGTTGGCCTCGGTGCGGCCGTGGCGGACGAGGATCAGCATCCCGACAGCCTCACATGCCCGCCTCGGGCCCGCGCATCAGATCGCGCGACAGCTGCCCGGTGTGGAGGAAGCGGCGGCGGCGGACGGGGTCGGCGAGCTTGAACCGTCGCCACGCCCACACCAACGCCAACGCACCCAGCACCTCGAGCAGCAGGTCCACGTCGACCCCGCGGGTCAGCTCGGGCGCGTGCCCGGTTCCGAACGAGGTGCCGAAGAGGGGCCACCAGAACAGGTGCGCCCTTGTCCACACCCCGTCGAGCACGAGGTGCAGGAACATGCCGATCGGCAGCCCGAGCCACTGGCGCCGGATCAGCCGGCGGTCCCGCGTGGCCAGCATCACCGCCAGCAGCACCACGACGCAGGCGAGGAGGGTGTGCAGCGGCCGGGCTCCCCCGTACACCAGGTCGCCCAACGGGAGGATCGCGCCGAGCATCACGAGCCGGTAGTCGAGCGCGGGGCTCCGGAACACCGCCCAGACCGCCACGAACGAACCTCCGGCGAACCAGAGCAGCAACTCAGTGCACCAGGATCCGGCCGCACTCCTCGCAGTGCGCCACCTCGTCGGGACCGGAGCGCTTGATGCGCTCGACCTCGGCGGCGGCCATGGTGAGGTGACAGCCCTCGCAGCGGTTGCCGCTGAGGCGGGCCACCCCGACCCCACCGTGCGTGCGCAGCTGCGTGTACTCGGCGAGCAACGCGTCGGGGATGCCCGCGGCCGCCCTCGCCCGCTCGGCGGCGACGGCATCGAGCTCGACGTCGAGCTCGGCCTCGGCGACGGTGAGGGCGGCTTGGACCCGCGCCAGCTCGTCGCTGTTCTCGGTGCGCCGGGTCTCCAGGGTCGCGACCTCGACCTCGACCGGCTCGAGCCGCTCGAGCAGCTCGAGCACCGCGTCCTCGATGGTGGACACGCGGCGCTTCATGCCGGCGATCTCGTCCTGGAGCGCCTGCAGCTCGCGGGGGTTCGACACGCCGCCCCCGTAGAGGGTGGCGTCCTCCTTCTTGATCTTCTCCTCGAGCAGCGCCAGCTCGTCCTCGCGCTTCTTCAGCTCCCGGGCGAGGTCGGCCCGCGTGGCGTCCTGGACCTCGAGCTCGCGGGCGAGGTCGCCGAGCACGACCTTGAGCTCGGCGGCCCGGGCCCGCTCGGGCAGGGTGGCCCGCTTGTGCCGCAGCTGGTCGGTCTGGGTGTCGTGGGCCTGGACGGTGAGGAGCTGTTCGAGGTCGGTCATCAGTGGGGAGGGTACGAGGTGATCGGCGGAGCCGTCGACGAGGGGGGTGTGCCGGTCGACGTGGAGCCCGAGTCGGTCCCGGTCCCGGTGCCGGTCCCGGTGCCGCTTCCGGTTCCGGTGCCCGTCCCGTTGTCGGTGCCCGTGCCGGTGACGGGCTTCTGGTCGAGCGTGACGGCCTCGGCGTCGGTGAGCTGCAGCGGCGAGCCGTCCGCCGGGGTCATGGTCAGCACGAAACCCTGTCGCGTGGGCTTCGGTGCCGGGAACGGGACGACGGGCTGCCCTGCGAGCACGGCCGACATGAAGAGGTTCCAGGAGTACGCCGCGTAGACGCCACCGGTGGCGCCACCGCCCGCGATCGGGACCTCGGCCGTGCCGCCGCTGCCGATCCACACTGCCGTGGTGAGCTGTGGCGTGTAGCCGACGAACCAGAGGTTGTTGGCGTTCTCGGTGGTGCCCGTCTTGCCGGCGGAGGGTTGGCCCGACGAGAGCTGCGCCGCGGTGCCGGTTCCGCCCTGCACGTTCGCCTGGAGGATCTGGGTGACGAGGCGGGCCGACTGGATCGACATCGCCCGCTGGGGCGCGCTCGGGTGGGCCCAGACGATGTGGCCGGTGCGGTCGGCGATGCGGTCGACGAAGTAGGCGTCGTTGTGGACGCCGTCGTTGGCGATGGTGGCGTAGCTGTCGGCCATGTCGAGCGGCGTGACGCTGATGGTCTCACCGAAGGCCTGCTGCCCCCGCCACGCATTGAGGCAGCGCGCCGTCGACGGCTTGTAGGAGGGGTCCATGGTGGTGCAGTTGCCGAGGCCCATCGCTTTCGCCACCTCGTCGACCTTGCGGAGGCCCACCACTTGGCCGAGCTGGGCGAACGCGCAGTTCGACGACACCATCGTCTGGTTCGTGAGCGGCTCGACGCCCCCGCCCTCACCGCCGTAGTTGTGGACGGGCTGGTACGCCACGAGCGTGCTCGGCCGGGTGGGGTTCACGTAGCGCGGGTCGTCGGGCTGGAAGCCGCACGGGCTGCCACCGCTGATGAGGTCGCTCGGCACGTAGCCCTGCTCCATCGCCGCGGCCAGCACGAACGTCTTGAACGAGGAGCCCGGGGTCTTGCCGATCCGGCTGGTGGCGATGTCGTACCGGTTCGTCTTGGACAGGCCGGGCCCGCCGAGGAGCACCCGCACCGCGCCGCTCGACGGCTCGATGGAGACGATCGCCATGGTGCCGAACTGCGGGTACACCTTGCCGTTGGTGGGGTCGACGTAGTCGGGCAGGTAGAAGGTGCCGTTGGGTTGCATGCCACCCGGGACGTTGGACTGCTGCCGTGCCTGGATCGCGGCGGCCTGAGCGGCGGGGTCGTAGGTGGTGTAGATCCGCAGCCCGCCGCGGAAGAAGGCGTTGTAGCGCTCCTTGTAGGTCTTGCCCAGGGCGTGGCCCTCGACGGTGTCCGCGTTGGTCTTGTTCAGCAGCCGGTCCTCGACCTCCTGCACGAAGTAGTCGTCGACGCGGTTGGTGACGATGTGCAGGGCCTTCGGCAGCGGCTCCTTGTTGGCGCGGTCGGCGTCGGCCTGGCTCAGCCGGCCGGTGGTCACGAGGCGCCGCAGCGCGAGGCGTCGCTGGGTGCGGGCCGCCACCGGGTGGCGGAGGGGGTCGTAGCCGTTGGGGTTGCGGATGAGGGCGGCGAGCAGCGCACCCTGCGCCCAGTCGAGCTTGCCGACGTCGACGCCCCAGTAGCTCTGCGCGGCGGCCTGCACGCCGTAGGAGTTGTTGGCCAGGTAGATGATGTTGAGGTAGCGCTCGAGGATCTGGTCCTTGGTCATCTGCTTCTCGAGCTGCGTGGCCAGCCGGGCCTCGCTCAGCTTGCGGCGCACGGTGCGCTTGCTGCCGGTGATGCTCGTCTTGATGACCTGCTGGGTGATGGTGGAGCCGCCCTGCTGAGCGCCGCCGGAGTCGACGTTGGTGCGGGCCGCGCGGAGGATGGACCGGGCGTCGACCGGGCCGTGGCGGTAGAAGCCGCTGTCCTCGACGGCCAGGACCGACTCGATGACCGTGGGCGGGATCTTGTCGAGCGTGACCACGTCGCGCTTCTCGGCCTCGAAGCTCTGCAGCGGCTTGCCGTATCGGTCGTACATCACCGAGGTGCCGCCGAGCACCGGCAGCTCGACCGGGTCGTCGGTGAACGAGGTGGCCCGCGTCAGCTCACGGGCACCCGGGCCGAGGGCCACGACGGAGAGCACGATCGCTCCCACGCCGATCGCCACGATCAGCAGCAGGCGGGTGACCTGGGACAGGGTTCGACCGAAGACGTGCACGCGGATCCGACGTTACCCTGCTGCCCATGTCCCACCGCCGCGCCTTCCGCTTCGGGGTCCAGCTCTCCGGAGGGACGGGAACCGACTGGTTGGGCCAGGTGCGGCAAGCCGAGGAGCTGGGGTACAGCTCGGTCTTCGTGCCCGACCACTTCGGCGACCAGCTGGCGCCGATCCCCGCGCTCACCGCCGCCGCTGCCGCCACCACCGACCTGCGGGTGGGCTCGCTGGTGTTCGACAACGACTACCGCCACCCCGTGCTGCTCGCCAAGGAGATCGCCAGCCTCGACGTGCTGTCGGGTGGCCGGGTCGAGTTCGGGCTGGGCGCGGGGTGGATGAACTCCGACTACGACCAGTCCGGCATCCCGCACGACCGCGCGGGCGTGCGGATCGACCGGCTCGAGGAGGCCATCACCGTCATGAAGGGCCTCTTCGCCGAGGGTCCCACCTCGTTCTCGGGCGAGCACTACACGATCACCGGCCTCGACGGTCTGCCCAGGCCGGTGCAGCAGCCGCACCCGCCGTTCCTCATCGGTGGCGGTGCGCCCCGGGTGCTGCGCCTGGCCGGGCGGGAGGCCGACATCGTGGGCGTCAACCCCGCCATCCGCAGCGGCAACGTCGACGAGGACGCCGGCCGCGACATGGCGCCCGGCATCACCGACCGCAAGCTGGAGTGGGTGCGCCAGGGCGCCGGCGACCGCTTCGACGACCTCGAGCTCAACATGCTGGTGTTCGCCGTCATCGTCACCGACGACCGCGGGAACCTGCTGACCAAGCTGGCGCCCCGCTTCGGCCTCAGCGCCGAGGAGCTCGCCGACTCGCCGCACGTCTGGATCGGCACCAGCGCCCAGATCGCCGACGACCTCCGCCGCTGGCGCGACCGCTGGGACGTCTCCTACTGGGTCGTCCAGGGCCCCGCGCTCGAGGCCGTGGCCCCCGTCGTCGCCGAGCTCGCCGGCACCTGACCGGCCGGAGCCCTCTCCCTCCGCGTTCTGGGTGGGAATCGGCGTGCCCTGGCACGCCGATTCCCACCCAGAACGGGTGGTGGCGGCGCTGCTCGGTCAGCGGCGGGTGAGCTTGGCGAACCGCTTGCGCAGGTTCGGGCCGACCTCGTCGGGCATCGAGCCGGGGTCGGCGAGCGCCCGGGCGGCGCCGCGGGCGGCGTGGAACGCCTGCCAGTAGCGCACCCGCTCGGCGTCGACGGGCCGGGCGGCCTCGTACCCCGTGCGGAACAGGTTGGCCAGCCCATCGCGGATCATGATCATGCCCCGACGCTCGCTGCGGGTGTTGGCGAAGAACGGGGCGATCCAGAAGCTGAGGAGCGACCAGCCGAGGTCGAGCTCGGGCTCGGCGAGCACCGCGGCCGACCAGTTGCGCACCGTGAAGGGTGTGGCGTCGTCGTCGGCCTCGAGGCTGGCGACCAGCGGCGTGAGCCCCCCGTGGCAGAGCACGGGGTCGCCGGCGGGTGTGGGCGCGTTGGCGCGCAGCCAGCCGGCCTCGGCCAGGAACGCCGGACCGAGGGCGTCGAGCTCCGCCGCCAGGTCGAACACCGGCACCCCCGGGGCGACCTGCGCGCTGCCGGCGTCGTGCAGCGCCGCCTGCGTGCGGGCGAGGCGCTGGAAGAGGTCGCGTGCCCGGTCGGGGTCGCGGCCGATGATCTCGACGAAGTCGGTGCCGTCGGGCCAGGCGGCGACCAGCACGCTGCCGCCCAGGTCGTCGGAGACGGGCACGGCGGGGGCCACCAGCGCGGGCACGCGGCACGGCAGGTGCGCCGCGGCGTCGAGCACGGCGGCCTCGGCCGCAGCGCCTTCGGCACGCAGCACGAGCGAGGCGTCCCACCCGTCGGGAAGCCCTGCGGAGGCATCCAGCCGGCAGCCCACGGCGAAGGGGCCGAACGAGCTGTCGAGGCGGCAGGGCGGCTCGGTGAAGGTGACGGCGGCACCGAGGTGGGCGGCGAGGTCGTCGCGCAGCTGCTCGGCTGCGGCATCGGGCAGGACGTCGCCCGCTGCGCCGGGCGCGACCTGCATCCAGAGCGGGTAGTGGTGGGTGGTCATGCGGAGGTCACGGGCAGCGACCCGAGCCACTCGTGCAGCTGCTCCCCGATCTCCTCCGGGGCCTCCATCAGCACCGAGTGGGAGCAGCCGTCGAGGATGCGCAGCTCGGCGCCGGGGATCGCGGCGGCCAGCAGCTCGGCCCGGTCGAGGATGTCGGAGGCCTCGCCGTAGAGCAGCAGAGCCGGGCAGCGGATGCGGCCGAGCAGCTCGGCGTCCATGACGGTGGCCGCCCGGAGGTCGGCGGGGAGGCTGGTCTTGGTGACCATGTCCTCGCACACGCCGGCCATGCGCTTGAGCTTGCGCCCACCCTCGCCGGTGATGAACTCGCGGACGCCGGGCTCGTCGAAGCCGGCGACGAGCTCCTCGATGTCGGCCATGAGGTGGTCGCCCCACCCCTCGACCACCGGGTGCGCCTCGATGAGACCGATGCCGGCCACCAGCTCGGGTCGGGTGATCGCGGCGTGCAGCGCGATGGTTCCCCCGACGCTGTTGCCCACGAGGACCACGGGGGTGGGCACGTGGAGCGTGGCCAGGAGCCCCTCGAGGTCGTCGAGGGCGTCGTCGAGCGTGTACCCGGTGGCGGGCCGGTCGGTGAGGCCGTGGCCGCGGAGGTCGTAGAGCACGACCTCGGTCTCGGTCGAGATCGCCGGGGCCACCGTGTAGTAGTAGCTCGACAGGTTGTCCATGATCAGGCCGTGCACGAACACCACCGGCGGCAACGGCCCACTGAGGCCATCGCCCAGCTTGATGGCGTTGATGGTGATGTCGTTGGCCTGGACGCGGGCCATCGGTGGTCCTTGGTCGAGGGTCGGCGGCGAGTGCGACAGGGTAGTGCGGGCGCGCCGGGGCGGCTCGGCTCCCGGCCCGGTCAGCGAGGGGCGGCCAGCAGCGTCAGGGCGCGCCCGATGAACGTGAGCGCCGCCTCCACCGGGTCGGCGGCCG